>JAMCTO010000058.1 GCA_023381095.1 Bacillota bacterium | reverse complement strand
TCTTTATGTCCCAAATTATATTGCGTCGTGCTTTTCGCCACGCGCAGCCGATCCCGGTAATACCCAAGATGCAAGAGCGATTGGGCATCATCATGTATGATGCGACTTTTGAAGTCGGACTTGTGTTATATGCATGGTTATCCCTCCTATTGGGTATCACCCGGCAATTATATGGATCCCCACGAGTGCTTCTCAGTTTAGGTGGTGTGATTCTGATGTCCATCGTCTTCCATTTGTGGATATTGGCTTCTCTTCGCAGGTTTTCTTGGGCCCTATTTTGGCATACAGTCTTGACGCAGTTAATTGCCGTGGGGGTATTCGGACTTCTGGTTTTGCGTGAGGGCATCGAAGCGGGAACGGTCGCGCGGGCTCTCACTGTTAGCGTATTTCTCTGGCCAAGCCGTCGCGTTCCCCCGGTCGCTACCAGGAAAAAGTACGGGACTGATGTGTAAACGTCTTTCCGGAAAACGGATAAACCATTCTTTAGTCCGACTGTGGTCTTGAGCCGATAAGGAAGCACAAGAATTTCAACTCGCCGGTGTATTTGGAAGGGTAGTCATGATTTCTAAACACCGGGGGTATTCCATGAACAACGAACAGAAAAGATCTTTAAATCTTCCCTTGAAAGATTAGAATATCTTTAGATGGTTTTAGCGTAGGAGGATAAATCATGACGGAACGCGTTATTGATGTGCGTGGCTTGTGTTGAGGCCCCCCAATTATTGCCGCTTCTGAAGCGGTACGTTGGCTGGATGCCAACGACACTTTTGTTCTGATGACCGACAAGTCTTCTGTTATTCGAGACATGGAGGCTTGGGCCCGGATAACCCGGAACCAAATCGTGGATATTGTTGAAGAGGGTGGTGGAGTTCACTTTATTCGTATAAGACGATTGGCAAGTTGCACCATGTCTCCCCGGCGCACTAATCCGACCTAAGGGACCTTTCACGGATGTACGCCAAAAATGGCCTTAAAGTCAAGGGATCACGTACGAAAACCTACTCTAAGAACCTCATTCTAATTTTCCTCATCACGCTCTCGCCAGGACGACGTTGACGTATTATATTCCCGCATTGCTGATGAATTCCGCGAAATTTGTCAAAGTGGGGGTTTCGCCACCCTCACAAATTCGGTCTCTCTCGGTCGAATTGTCAGGCCAATTTAGGAGAATGATTGCTTGGATGAACGATTAAGGTTGTGAACATGTCTCAAGAATAATAGTCTGGATCGGCTCTCTCATGGGCGACAGAACATGCTTTTTTTCTGAGTATGCATTATGTGCCCCTTGTGCATTGAAGGAACACCTCGGCGCGAGATTGACCGCGTCTTTCAATTCTCTGACGTCAAAATTCGATACTTGCTAGAGAAAATATGGGCGAATTTCGACAAATTCTCTCGCATTGTGTCTCCGCGACGACTAAACTGGGAGAGGGAACGAGCGTCCCGGAGGATGGCTAGCCTCGAAAAACACGATGTCCGTACTCGCATACCATGCGCAACGATGGAATTGACGGTATCACAAACACTTAGCACCCTTTCTAGTGAGGGAGGCGTGAGGATGTAAGGGAGGATTCGTTGAGTGTCAATCAACAGATTTTGGGGTTCTTTGACGAAAGACATGGGAATTGATTTAGGAACTGCGAATACGGAGGTCTATGTCAAGGGCCACGGTATTGTCCTGCAAGAACCTTCGGTGGTCGCCCAGGATGTCCGCCTCGGTGAAATTATTGCGGTGGGACACGATGCCAAGAAGATGGTCGGGCGAACCCCCGAGAACATTCGGGCCGTTCGCCCATTAAAAGATGGCGCTATTGCGGATTTTGATACCACCCAAGCGATGTTGAAATACTTTATGACTAAGGCCGCCGCGAAATCGCGAACACGTCACGGGACAGTGGTCTTGGGTGTACCGTTTGGTATAACGGGGGTGGAGGAACGCGCGGTGAGGGATGCCGCTCTTCAGGCGGGTGCACGGGAGGTTCTCATGCTTGACGAGCCCATGGCCGCAGCCATTGGAGCCGGGTTGCCAATTCATGAACCAGCCGGTAATATGGTCGTCGATGTGGGTGGCGGTACATGCGAAGTGGCGATGATTGCGTTGGATGGTATCGTTACAGCCCGATCAATTCGGGTTGCGGGCGATGAAATGGACGAGGCCATCGTTCAGCACATTAAACGAACATACAATTTGATGATTGGGGAACGCACCGCGGAGAACATCAAGATGACGGTGGGATCTGGATATCCGCCCGATCAAGAAGAAACCATTGCGGTGCGGGGACGGGATTTGGTCACCGGTTTACCGAAAACATTGACCATGACAGCGAGTGAAGTTCATCATGCTCTCAGCCAAACCGTGAATACTATTGTCGACACGATTCGTAGCACATTGGAGCAATGTCCGCCTGAGCTCGCAATTGACGTGTTGGATCGCGGCATGGTGCTGACGGGAGGGGGTTCTTTATTACGTAACTTTCGCCGCGTGGTGAGTTCGGAGATGGGTTTGCCGGTTCACCAAGCTGAGGAACCACTACTCACTGTGGTTAAGGGATCGGCAAGGGTGTTGGAGGATCCGCATTATCTCCAAGCCTTGCGGCGTCGCAATCGGCATTGAAAGGCCGATTGTCGGCGGAAAACTGTTGCGTACCGAGTGTGTAACGAGCATCTGTCCTTTTTTGCTGCAAGCTGGAAAATGACGGTGACCCGGAAATCGTAGAGGACAGAGATTAGGTGAATGCCAGCGACCTTCTTGTACGACCAATCAGAGACGAAGGTACTGGCGTGTGCCGTCATCATATTAACGGTCGACGATATGCGAATGCGAGAAACATAAGGATGCTGGTATCACCAGCCCCATATAAGTCGTATGGGTGGCGCACTTGAGATCTGATGCAGATTTGATTCGGGACCTTCTCGCCGGATTTAAAGCTGGGTAAACCTCGCCAATTCCCACGTCTTCAAATCTTCTCTGTGGGATATTGGAAGTCCAGATCTTAACGCAACCACAATCAGAGAATCATTGCACGATCACAGTCTTTTTGTACAGTCAGTGCAAGCAATTCAAGGTTAACTGCCACATTGGTGAAGGAATTGGACTTATTTTGGCAAGAGAAGTTGACAATAGCCTTAGCTTAATCGCTGATGGGAAGCTTAGTTTTGGCTCCACGACAGAAATCCTTTAAATGTGAGAGGAGGACCCACGGTGGTCCACCTCCTTTCCCCGGATTGTCTGTAAGGTTTTTCCAATGGAGAGGGATGCAATTAATTGGTGCCGGATGTCACGAAATCGGAACTTGTTGCAATGCCATCCATATGTCGTCAAAATGGCCAGGCAGCCTTGGGAGTTACAGGTCGACCGAATGGGGCCAGACTATGGATAAGAGGATACGTCCCACGCTGAACTCTGTCACAAATGGCATTTCTGATTAAGGTTGTGAGGTTCTAGTATTCCCGGATTATAAGGCGATCATGGCATTGTGTGAAGTGAGGCTATTGAGGGAGAATTGTCGGGAAGATCTCAAGATCGCCGCAATTGATTGATGTGGGAATCAGATGAAAGAGATCATCATCAGGCCATAGGCTTCCCGTAACTAAAACCAGTAGAACAAAGGAAGATAACGATGTTCAAGACACTCAGTAATCCCACCAAACTTTTTTTGTGGGGGCACCGGGGAACTCGTGTAGGAGCACCGGAGAATACACTCCCGGCTTTTTTACTCGCGTATCGGCAACATCTGGATGGCTTGGAACTTGATGTCCAACTCACGGCTGACGGGGTGGTGGTGGTCATGCATGATGCCGACTTGCGACGCACAACGGACCAATCGGGTCCTGTTCGTTCATACGCTTGGTCAACACTCAAGAAATTCCGAACGAAATATTCGGATGGAAGGGTATCCACGATTCCGATTCCCCGTCTTCAAGATGTATTGGAAAACTTGCCAGAAGATACGATCTTTTGCATTGAATTTAAAAGCTGGGATCTTGACGGCCCTCTTCTAATTCGGAAAACTTTAGAAATCGTGAAGCACTACCATGCCGAGACCCGAGTAATGGTTTCCTCCTTCTATCCGGAAGCTTTGAAGGAGTCGGCCAAATGGGCACCGGATATTCCTAGGGCTCTAGCTTGGTCTTTGTTAACACCAATGGATCCTGATATCATAGACCAGTCACGGGCATCATGGGTCCATGTTCATAAAGATACTGCGCTGCCTCAACTCCAAGCTATACACGCAGGGGGATGGCAAGTGGCCGTATGGGGACTCGAATCGGCTGCGGATATGGCCAGTGTATCCTTTGCCGAGATTGACGCCATTTTTTTAGACGATCCCCAATGGGCTGAAATGATTCCCAGATTGCATCAGGAGGAGTCATAGACTTCGGTAGACAGGAAGCCAGGCATAGGGTGTTCAAAATACTTGCTAAAGAATTCGGCAGTTCGGGGACCATACATCCGGACCTAAGCCTACAGAATGTCCGGAGCGAAAGGGTGTGACACGCCGACTCTATACGGCGGCTCGGCATCAGGCTCAATTGATGATATTTGATTGGATGCCCGAAGCTTTTTTGGATCCTTGGATTGATGGGTGGGAAATGTGCATGGGCGGATTCAAGGAGATTCAGAGTAAACGATTTTGACCAGATCCCATCTGGACACGGTCGTATATGGTGGAGCCTATGATGGTGCGTATGGAATTATAGCGGGTATTATGGCTTTGTGCGAAATTAAGTCGCGAAGGATATCGGTGAGTTGCTACACCCTATTAATCGTCGTCAGCAGTACAGGCCTGCAGGCCAGAACTTGCGACTCCAAAAGTGGATCCGATTGCCGAATCTTGTCCGAATTTTATCCGTTGAGCTGTGGTGGCCAAGTCACGGTCTCGGTGGCAATCATCCTGTCAGGGGCGGATTTGGCCGGTTGCGGCGTCGTTCAGGCCCAAGGAAAAACATCCACTTCGTCGTTGCCCGTGCAAGTCGTGACACTCTGGGAATCACATTCCCCTGCTCTTCCGGCAGGAAAGTCCATGCAAGCACTGGTGGATCAGTTTAATAGGACCCACCATAGGATTCATGTTGACTTGACAGTAACCAAAGCCAGCCGTAAAGCCTTGGCGGCATTGCCGGTCGGGAATGCTCCTGTGTTGGCTGAGATTAGTCATTATGATGGGAACTACATCAAGGCTCATGCCGTGAAATCGTGGAATCCTTACATTGGCCATGGGCTGTCATTGAGTGTGACACAGTCGATCTACCCTGATATTTGGCATAATGGCGAAGTCAACGGGAGGCTATTGCGTCAACAGGATGAGACTATGGAGACAAAAGCTCATATTGTTTGGCGATGTTAGTGAAATCAGATAGGGTCTATTGACGATCCGCTACCTCTTTATGATGATGGAGGGGAATCAAGAGTCGCGCTACCTGCCAAAGCCAGACGCTTGCGAACCACATAATACAGTCCTGTAACCACCCCCAAGGTCGGAATTCCCGCTTCAAACACAATGGGCATGCCATCCGGAAAGGCAGTGAGTAAGATTCCAATCAGCAAAATAATGCCAATCGCTTCGGACCACGGATGTCCCGGCATTAATACCGGTGACGGTGGTAGTCCTCGGTCCCGGCGAATGCGGCGGAAGCGAATATGAGTTGCTAGAATCAGGATCCACACAACGATGGCGCCGAAAATTGAAATGCCAAATAGAGTGAAGTACGCCCCGGAAGCTGCCGTGACCGATAAGATGGCGGCTATGGCAAGGCCTCCTGTCGAGACGGCCAATGCCTGGATCGGCGTAGCCTGCTTGGAAAGCTGACCCAGAAATCGGGGTGTGTAACCGGATCGAGCCAAAGAGAAAAGCATACGGGTGGTTAAGTAGAGGACGGTATTCATACTCGAAAGAGCTGCGGTGAGCACGACAAAGTTCATGATAGAGGCGGCAAAGGGAATATGAGCATGTTGGAAAACCAAGACGAACGGACTGTAAAGAATGCCCGAGTGCACACCGGCTTGGGTCCACGGAACCACGGAACCACGGCGACCACGATCGCAATGCCCAGAACATAAAACAAGGTCAGGCGCAAAACCATGGATCGGCTTGCTCGTGGTAGGGAGTTTTCCGGGTTTTTGGCCTCTCCGGATGTTACCGACACCACCTCGACACCGTAGTATGAAAAGATGACCACCAACATAGCCAACCAGACTCCCTTGATGCCATGTGGCATAAAACCACCGTGAACCGTCATATTGGAAAGGCCGGGAGCTGGGCTCCCACCGATGCCCCAGAAAATGACTCCAACTCCCAGGACAATGGCGGCGACTTTTATCATGGCGAACCAATATTCGAAGGTCCCAAACTTCTTTACAGGGCTCGCGTTGACTGCGGTAAGTGCCAGAGAAAATGCGATGACAAAATACGCAAGGGGAATGTGCGGGAACCAAAATTGAGGGTAAATTCCTGCCGCGGTTGCCTCTCCACCAATGGCCACCACTTGAGCTAACCAATAAAACCACCGGATTGTGAATCCGGCCCAGGGATTCAAGTACTGTTCAGCATATACGCCAAAGGATCCGGCGGTGGGAATCGCCGAACTCATTTCCATTAAGGCCCAGGCTACCAGCAAGGCGACGGCAGCACCGATAATGTACGAAATTATCACGGCCGGGCCGGCCAATGAAATGGCCAACGTTGAGCCTAAAAAGAGTCCGGTTCCAATGGCGCTGCCAATGGCCATCATGACTACCTGTTTTGGCGATAGGGAGCGAATGAGTCCCGATTCGCGTTGGAGTAGTCCTGTATCGTCGCGTGTCATGATCCACCTCTTCTGCCACCAGGGTAGCGATTATGGGTAGCGTTTGCGATAATCATGCAATGCTTGAACCAGTTTGTGGATATCTTGCTCATTATTGTAGTAGTGAAGACTGACGCGTACGGCCTGTCCGCGCGGACTCACAAAGATGCGCCGATCAGCCAGGAACTGACTGATGCGTTCTGCGTCATCGGCATGTATGGTTACCTGGGGACCTCGAAACGGCGGGTTCGGTGAAAAGAATGTCCAACCTTGTCTCTTTAGAGCCGCTTGCGTGAATTCGGCGAGCCTCTCAATGTGTTGGGACACTTGAGTGGTTGTGGTTGCGTTAATCAGAAAGAGTCCGGCCGTTGCCGCAAATGCGGCGGGAATGGACGGTGTACCGGTTTGATACCGCCGGGAAGACTCTGCATAATCCAAGATGCGAGGAGTAAAGGCAAAGGGATCCTGTCGCCCAAACCATCCGGTCAAGATCGGATCGTTTGCATGAGAGAGTCCTGGTTTCACCCACAAAAAGGCGATCCCCGGTGCTCCAAGGAGGTATTTGAGAGTTCCGGCAAAGAGGTAGTCGCATTCGAGTTCGTTGATGTCTACAGGGATTACACCGACTCCCTGATAAGCGTCGACTGCGACACGAGCCCCCATCTTGTGAGCTAGTTTGGCAATTTCTCGGACGGGAAAGCGCAGCCCGTTGGCATAGGAAACCAGCGGAACTGAAACCAAGGCGGTCTTGTCATCAATGAAGGGGGTATAATCATCGACCATAATGAGTCCATCGTGATTTGCTACGAATTTGACGATGGCTCCCCGGGATTGTTGGGCCAACCAAACATGGGCAATGGATGGAAATTCCAAGTCCGTGGTTATGATCACATTACGAGTTGCACTGAACGACTGTCCCCACGAGACCTGAAAAGCAGCCTCCGAGGCGCACGAGACCGTTGCAATATCAGCGGGATCGGCATGAATGGTCTGCGCAAAGGCTGTGCGAGCCTGATTCACTTGTTCCATCCAACTGTCCCATGGTGCCGCCTGGATGCGCCAACTTGTCACGAAATCAGTTAACGCGCTCGTGACACGATCGGATAAGGCACCCTCACTGCAACTGCACAAATGCACACCACCATCCGAAAAAATGGGAAAGTGACCCCGAAATTCTTCGGCCTTCACAACCACACCTCCACGAAATTATCGTGACAATGAAATATTTGACTTTGAATAAAAATTATCCTAAGTCATCACGGCTTGTTAGTCAAGAGAATATTATCGGATTCTTCGGTCTTTCTTTCGTGTTTTCTGAACCGTGGATTGCCGTCATGTCCCCGGTACAAACGATATAATTAGCATCAAGGATGGACAAGTCAGGAGGGCACAATGTTAGGAGAGAGACTTCGCGCATTACGTAAGGCGAAAGGTTTGAGTCTCAAGGAATTGGCGGCGGCTACCGGTGTGTCGATTGCCTTGATCAGCCAGGTGGAACGCAATCAGCTGGATCCGAGTCTGGACACCCTGCGCAAACTGGCCCGTACGCTCGATGTTCCCTTGTTTAGCTTGTTTCAAGATGGTCCAGTCAATGGGGTGGCGGTCGTAAGATATGACCGCCGGTTGTCGATTGGCACCTCGCCTTATGGTGTCGCTTACACACGCATTTCGCCCGGCTTTGGACGGTTGGAAATGCTCGAGGGCATTCTTCTTCCTGGGGCAGCATCCTCGCCAGAACTCTGGGCCCACCAATCGGAAGAATGCGCTGTCGTCTTAGAAGGCGATCTCAGTGTGGAATTTGCCGATGACGTGTTCCTTCTCGGTTTCGGTGACAGTATATACTTTGATTCCCGGCGCCCTCATCGCTATGCGAACCGCTCGACATCCCTGACAAAATATATTGTCAGCATTACACCTCCGAGCTTTTAGTGGTTAGGGCCTATGAAAATTAATTTTCACTATGCAAAGGACAAGAGGGGGGATGTCGAATGTATGGGTCACAGCAGAGAGGGAGGCATTCGACGATAGACACCCAATATATGGAAGATAAAATCCGGAAAAAGTATGGACGACTGGCACCCTTTTTCAATGAAAAACTGCGTCGATTAATGGCCGCGAGTGAAGCCTGGGCACTGGGATAC
>JAMCTO010000057.1 GCA_023381095.1 Bacillota bacterium | reverse complement strand
GTTCAAAGCGGGGAGCCTATGGATAAGGCGGGCGGCTATGCCATTCAGGGACAGGCCAATAAATGGGTGGTCGGGTTTGAGGGGAACTTGGAAACCGTCATGGGCTTGCCTACCGACAGGGTTACGCGTCTTATCGAGCGGATCGGTTCCGGCGGGGCAACATCGTGACCTACCGGGTACAAGATCTGCCGTCGGATCAGCGACCACGAGAAAGGCTGCTGTCCAGGGGTCCGGGAAGTTTAAGTGATGCTGAAATTATGGCAGTTTTATTAGGAACTGGAACCACGGGACAGTCGGTGCTTCAGGTGAGCCAGGGGTTGCTGGCGGATGGCTGGAAAGGATTACGGAACCGAACCGCGGAGGAATTGTTGAATGTTCGTGGTCTGGGAAAGGCCAAAGTGGCTTTGCTGCTGGCGGCGCTGGAAATTGGTTCCCGGTTGGCGAAACAGGAAGTGGGCGGCGTCATTGAGGGACCGGAGGACGCGGTCCTGTTGCTGTCAGATATGACAGGTTTGGATCAAGAAGAGTTTCGTGTGATTTTATTGAATACCAAAGGACGCGTGCTCGCCATTCATACGGTGTTTCGTGGGGGATTGGACAGTGTCGAGGTGTTCCCGCGCGAGATTTTTAAACGGGCGGTGGCACATTCAGCGGCTTCCATCATCGTGGCGCATAATCATCCCAGCGGAGATCCAACTCCAAGCCCGGAGGATCGCAAACTGACGCGAAGATTGGAAGAAGCAGGAACCATCATGGGTATTACCGTGTTGGACCATATTGTTATAGGACATTCACAACATGTCAGCCTGCACCAAGGGCAGACGACTAAATTGAGTTAAGGGGGATTCATTAACCCATGAGAAGCATGTTCGCGGGTTTTTCAAAGGATATGGGTATTGATTTGGGAACCGCCAATACGGTGGTGTTCGTCAAAGGAAAAGGGATTGTGCTTCAAGAACCCTCGGTGGTGGCGATTGATCAAATGACCGGAGAAATGATTGCCGTGGGGCAAGAAGCTAAGCAGATGGTGGGCCGGACCCCGGGCAACATTCGTGCCGTGCGTCCATTGAAAGATGGGGTCATTGCTGACTTTGACACCACCCAAGCGATGCTCAAGTACTTCATTAAAAAAGCCAGCAACAACAACCGCTTATTTCATCCGTTGGTGGTCATTGGAGTGCCTTCGGGTGTGACTGGTGTAGAAGAGCGAGCAGTCAAAGACGCTGCCCAACAAGCTGGGGCTCGGGAATGTTTGGTGGTTGAGGAACCGATGGCAGCGGCAATTGGAGCCGGATTGCCGGTGAACGAACCTACCGGCAATATGATTGTTGATGTAGGTGGCGGGACCTGCGAAGTGGCCATCATTTCACTGGATGGCATTGTTACCTCCAAGTCGATCCGCGTGGCTGGCGATGAAATGGACGAGGCTATTGTCAATCACATTAAGCGCACTTACAACATGATGATTGGAGAACGCACTGCGGAAGAGGTCAAGATTACTATTGGTTCCGCATATCCTCCGGATCATGAGGAAACCATGGATGTTAGAGGTCGTGACTTGGTCACTGGATTGCCGAAAACTCTCAAGGTCAACTCTACCGAGATTCAACGTGCTTTGTCCGAAACCGTAAATACCATTGTCGAAGCGATTAAGGCGACTT
Source organism: Bacillota bacterium (assembly GCA_023381095.1). GTDB lineage: Bacteria > Bacillota > Sulfobacillia > Sulfobacillales > Sulfobacillaceae > Sulfobacillus_C. Next base: position 1,654 of record JAMCTO010000057.1, on the reverse strand, counting down.
TAGAAAAATCGCCCCCGGAATTGGCGGCCGATATTATGGACCGCGGTATCGTAATGACGGGCGGTGGATCGATGCTGCGCAACTTCGACCGGTTGGTCAGTTCGGAAACCGGGATGCCGGTTCATCAAGCCGAGGACCCGCTGTTGACCGTGGTAAGAGGGACTGGCATGGTGCTGGAGGATCATCATCATTTGGAGGCCCTGCGACGCCGTAATCATCGTTAAGCCACGACTTTTTGGGAGGGACGGATCATGGGCGGTTTTTTTTACAAATGGCGCCGCCCGCTTATCACCATTTTGGCCGTAATGGTGTTGGCGGTTTCTTTGAGCTATACAGCCCATGTTCGCGGTCGGATCGTTGAACTGAGCAATCTGGTGGGAACTATTGTTTCGCCCGCATCTTCTAGTTTAGCCTTTATTGGGCACCAGGCGGGAGTCGGTATCAGTACCATGGGTCAACTATTTACATTGCAAGCGCAAAATCGAGAATTGAAACAGAAGCTGCTTTTGTACAATAGTATGAAATTAGAGTTGTCAGAAGTCTTGGCAGCAAACAGTCGACTGAGGGGATTGTTGGGATTGCAGCAGACCCTGAGTAGTTGGAAGTTGTTGCCAGCTAGCATTATCGCCCGCAATCCAGACAATTGGTTTAGCACGCTGGTGATTGATCGGGGATCATCGAGCGGAATAAAGGCCGGAATGTCGGTGATCGTGCCCCAAGGAGTGGTAGGGCGTATTGTTTCTGTATCTTCGTCATCTTCCACCGTCATGTTGATCTTGGATCCTAATAGCGGTGTGGGTGCCATGGATACCAGATCACAGGCGGCGGGAGTGCTGTTGGGGCAAGATCCCATCACCGGACTGCTGAAATTTCAACTGTTCTCTCACCGTCCCGATATTTTGCCGGGGGATGCGGTGGTTACCTCAGGATTTAGCCAATATTATCCTAAAGGCTTGCTGTTGGGACAGGTGACCTCAGTGTCCCGCGTTCAGTTTGGACTGACGGAAGTGGCCACGGTAGAACCATCTGTGGACTTTAATCGGTTGCAGTCGGTAATGGTCGTGTTGTCACATCCCTCGGGGACTAGTGCACCCCCGATTTACGGAGGTGGCAACAGCTGATGTGGCAATATCGTCCATTAACATGGTTTTTGTTGTATTTGTTGGGCATATTGATTCAAACCTCGCTGCTGCCGCAGATTTTTCCCATTGGGTACGTGCCTAACGTGGTGGTGTCGGTTACGGTTCTAATTGCTTTGTATGAGTCGCCGTCGCGCGGCATGATGGCTGGCCTCATGGGAGGACTGATGCAAGACCTGTGGGCGGGGCGCATGATTGGATTAAACGCCGTGACTTTTGCCCTACTAGGCTGGGGCGTAGGATATTTGCAGTCTAAAATTGTCCGCGACCAAGTATTTGTGCCAGGCTTGATAGCCGGCCTAAGCCAAGTGTTGGTGGTGCCGTTTCAGTGGCTTCTGCTGACCATCGTAGGATATCATTTCGGGTGGCTGAGCTTTGTTCGACCATTGCCGGTCTGGATTTTGTTCTCCATGTTCTTTACCCCAGGCTTGGGCGGTGTGCTCGGTTTTCGGTCCCGTCGCGAATTGGACAATGGATTTTCTGCGACTGGATAGACGGAGAATACGGACAAAGTT
>JAMCTO010000056.1 GCA_023381095.1 Bacillota bacterium | reverse complement strand
ATGTCACAGGGGGAAATTATGCTGATCCGCCATATCGCAAAGTGCCGGGTTTAGACCACTTAGGAATGCCGTTGGCGGAAGTATTTCCGAATGGGGAAGCGGTGATTGGGAAATTACCGGATAGTGGAGGTATGATCACTCCCAATACGGTCAAAGCCCAATTGGTTTATGAAATTCATGATCCCGCACGCTATCTGACACCGGACGTGGTGGCGGATTTTTGTCAGGTAACTGTGGAGACCACAGGGAGGGATCGGGTTAGGGTTCGGGGTGGTGCGGGCACCGAACGTCCTGACACTTTAAAGGTGTTAATTGGTATCGATCAAGGATTTACGGCCGAAGCCGAAGTATCGTTTGCGGGAGCGGGGTCCTATGACCGGGCTTTATTGTGTCAAGAGGTGTTGCAATCCCGGTATCAGCGTTTCTATCAAGCGTTGTGCGAAGAAGTGCGCTTTGACTTGATAGGGGTCAATGCCATACATGGGCAAGCTTCTCCGGTATTTGAGACGCCGCCCTATGAAGTCCGGGTGCGCATGGCGGTTCATACGCGACACAGGGCCATTGCAGAACGCATTACTCGTGAGGTTGAATGGCAATATTTTGGACCATCAGGGGCCGGAGGCATGCGCAGTCAAATTCGGCCGTTCCTGGCTTTATACAGCAGCCGGATACCGCGTGATCAAGTGCCTGTTGAGGTGAGTATTTGGAGCTAGTCTCTGTAAGTTGCGAAATGGGGGGATGAAAATGAGTCGCGTGGCACTGAGGGAGGTAGCCTTTGCGCGGTCCGGCGACAAAGGGGATACCTCGAACATTGGCTTGGTTCCGTATCGACCGCATGATTTAGATTGGCTTCTGGAGCAAGTCACTATCGACCGGGTGCAAGAATTGTTTGGCAGCGAGGTCCAGGGCCCAATACACCGATATACATTAGGGGGGATCTCGGCTATTAATTTTGTGTTAGAACGAGCCTTGTCCGGAGGCGTATCGCGCTCACTGAACTTGGATGCGCACGGCAAGTCATGGGGAAATTTGTTGCTGCGTATGGAGGTCGAAGCGCCGCCGGGATGGATGCCTGGATGGCTTGAGGAGAGTGGTCCGGTTGAGTGAAGGAGATATTTTGTGGGTTCCTAACACCGAATCAGTCAAGCGCGCTAATATCACACGGTTTATGGATTGGCTAGAACAAGAAGGAAGAGCATTCGACAACTATGAGGAACTGTGGCAGTGGTCAACGGATTCTTTAGAGCAATTTTGGGATTCCGTATGGCGTTACTTCGCATTGCCGGGCCGTGGAACATCGCCGGTGCTGGCGGAGAGACAGATGCCGGGAGCCGTATGGTTCCATGACAGCATGGTCAATTATGCGCAAGCGTTGTTGCGGCCATTTGCCACACCGGATCGGGAGGCTATATTATGGGCAAATGAAACGGGGGCCAAACGGTCGATGACCGCGGCTGAATTATCTGCCGAGGCGGGTGCCTTAGCCCAAACTCTCAAGAACTGGGGAGTTGGTCCCGGAGACCGGGTGGCTGCTTATCTTCCTAACATTCCACAAACCGTGGTTGCTTTTATTGCGGCAGCAAGTCTAGGGGCAGTGTGGTCCGTGTGTTCGCCAGATTTTGGGGTGCCTAGCGTGGTCGACCGCTTTCAACAAATTGCTCCCAAGGTGTTGCTGGTTGTAGATGGCTACCCTTATCAAGGGAGATGGTTTGACAGAACCACGGAAAGTCGAAACCTGCGAAACAGTCTTAGTTCGGTGGAGCACACCATCGCAGTGTCCTATCAAGGCTCTGACGAACACTGGATGGGTCCGGGGGCGTTGCCGTGGAGCGATGCTGTACGTGAGCCCCATCCTGTAGCCTTTCGCGGGGTTCCCTTTGCACATCCTCTTTGGATTTTGTATTCATCAGGCACTACCGGACTACCTAAACCTATCGTTCACAGTCACGGAGGCATGCTTCTTAGCCACTTGGTTAATGGTTCATTCCATCTTGACTTGACGCCGCAAGATCGGTTTTTTTGGTATAGCACGACCGGATGGATGATGTGGAATGTTGTGGTAAGCGGGCTTTTATCTGGCAGTACCATTGTTTTGTATGATGGTAGCCCTGCCTATCCTGGGCAGGACGCGTTGTGGCGGTGGGCGGTTGGGGAAGAAATTACGATTTTTGCATCGAGTGCAGCCTTTCTTCACAATTCGATGAAGGCCGAATTAGAGCCGAGAGAATTTGGCAACTGGTCCCATCTGCGAGCGGTGGCCTCAACTGGGTCACCCCTAACACCGGAGGGATATGAGTGGGTCTATGGTGCCGTGAAATCCGATGTATGGCTAGCACCCGCCAGTGGTGGAACCGATATTTGTGCGGCGTTTGTAGGAGGTTGCCCGATTCTGCCGGTTCGATCCGGAGAGATGCAGTGTCGCACTCTGGGGGCTAAGGTAGAGGCCTTTGACGCGAGAGGATTGCCCGTTATTGATACTACTGGCGAATTGGTGGTGACTGAACCCATGCCCTCGATGCCCATTTATTTATGGGGGGATCCCGACGGTTCTCGATACCGCTCCAGTTATTTTGACATGTACCCAGGGGTTTGGCGTCACGGTGACTGGATTCGCATTACATCTTACGGCAGCGCCGTCATTTACGGGCGTTCGGACTCTACCATCAACCGTTATGGGGTGCGGATGGGTTCCTCTGATATCTATCGCGTAGTCGAAACGGTCCCGGGAGTGAAGGACAGTCTGGTGGTGGATCTTGAATACCGCGGTGGCCGCTCCTTCATGGCGCTCTTTATCAAAATAGAGGGTGGGAACCTTGAAGCTGATAAACTTCGACGAGATATCAGGGAGGCTATTAAAAGCCGACTGAGTCCGCGCCATTTACCAGATGATATCGTCGTGGTACCGGATATTCCCAAAACCTTAAACGGCAAAAAACTGGAAGTGCCAATTCGCCGCATTTTACAAGGTGTTCAATTGGAAGCGGCGGTAAACCTCGATGCTATGGCTAACCCGGAAAGTCTGGATGCTTTTGTAACCTATGCTAAAACGCTGATCCCACACCCAGAGAAAGGATGACACGATGAATCATCAGCAATTGGCGGAGGACCTGAAGACCCGTATTCATGCCGCGGAGAGTGGCGGACAGGCTAAGTACCATGAACGCAACCGTTTACAGGACAAACTATTTGTTCGAGATCGCATTCGTCTCGTGCTTGATGACAATTCTCCTTGGATCGAGGATGGGGCATTGGCCCGAACCCTTGAGGCGGACCTTCCAGGAGACGCCATTGTCACTGGTGTCGGGATGATTCATGGTAAACAGGTTGCAATCATTGCAAACGATTCGACCGTGAAGGCAGGGGCTTGGGGTCGGGTTACTGTACAAAAAATTCTGCGCATGCAAGACTTAGCGTTGCGCTCGCGTATTCCTGTGATTTATATGCAGGACTCGGCGGGTGCCCGACTCGATGAGCAGTTCTCGATTTTTTTGGATCGGAATCACGCCGGGAAGATCTTCTACAACCAGATCCAAATGTCTGGAGTAATCCCCCAAGTGTGTGTGCTTTTTGGGCCATCACCTGCGGGAGCCGCCTATCTGCCGGCGTTTTGTGATTTTGTTGTGATGGTGGAGGGGCATTCATCATGTTATATCGGGTCACCGCGCATGGCAGAAATGGTTACAGGAGAGCGGGTGAGCATGGAGCAGCTCGGGGGGGCCCGAATGCATTGCAGCCAAAGTGGGCTTGGCGACTATCTAGCAGCTAATGAGGAGAAGGCTCTGGGTGAAGTCAGAGAATTTTTGAGCTTCATGCCTTGGCACTGGGAGGAAGAACCGCCTCATAAGGCAGCCCAGTCTCCGGCATCGCAGAAACCACTGGAAGAGATTGTTCCGTCTAGCCAAAACGCGATATTTGATATGCAAGAAGTTATCGATGCCTTGGTAGATAACAATAGCTGGCTGGAACTAAAGGCATTATTTGCACGCGAGCTAATTGTGGGACTGGCCCGACTAGGAGGCAGGGTAGTCGGGGTAGTGGCTAACCAGCCAAAGGTCAAAGGCGGTGTATTGTTCCCTGACTCCGCGGACAAAGGGGCATGGTTTATTCAACTGTGCACGGCATATGGGATTCCCCTGTTGTTTTTGCAAGACATTTCCGGTTTTATGGTGGGGAGTGCGGTGGAACGCCAAGGAATTATTCGGCGGGGGGCTAAGATGTTGTCTGCATTGGGGCAAAGCACTATCCCTCGTATCTCTGTATTGGTGCGCAAGGCCTACGGCGCTGGTTACACGGCCATGGCTGGGGCGTCCTTTCAAAGTGACAGCGTGATTGCCTTGCCGACCGCAAAAGCTGCCATTATGGGTCCGGAAGCGGCAGTTAATGCAATTTACTACAATAAGATTCAGGAATTGGCAGAGAACGACCGGGAGAGCTTTATCGCTGAAAAACGTGCCGTATATGATTCCGAACTAGACATTATGCATGGTGCTTCAGAGTTCTTCATTGATGCCGTGGTTCCTGGAGAACGATTGCGCACGGAGCTGATCGAACGCTTTAGCATCGCGTCCCGCAAAGTGGCTGTGCCGGTGTCGCGTCGCTCGATGGTGATACGGGGATGAGAGAGCAAACTGGCGGTGCCGAGAGGTTGGAGCAACGAAAAGCTAAACGTCGCCGGGAAATCTTGGATGTGGCGGCACGGCTGTTCGCTAGCCAGGGGTATGATGGGACGACAGCCGAGGCTATTGCGGCCTCGGTACATTTGACCAAGTCAGCACTTTATACCTATGTTGGGAGCAAAGAAGAAATTGCGGTCCTCCTACTGGAGTCGGTGGTAAACCAGTTAATTCAGGTTTCTGATCAAATTGAGGCAGAAGGTGGAT
>JAMCTO010000055.1 GCA_023381095.1 Bacillota bacterium | reverse complement strand
AGGTGGGAGACAACATCTTTTTGGTAACGCCTAGCAATATTGAAGTAGCCAGCGAGGACCAGGAAGAGACTCCCGGATGGATGCGTGGATTGTCTAAGTGACGGTAATTTTGTATCATTTGGCTCAAACCGTTGATATTTTGCGAGACTTGTTTTTCGTCATCCTAATGGTGCGTATTATTGCATCGTATGTGCCACCTAGGGCGGATGGGATATGGTCTTTTGTGGCGACCATTTCCTATCGATTTACGGAACCCGTATTGGCTCCCATTCGCCGTAGGATACCTTTGGTGGGGATGATGGACCTGTCTCCGCTTATCGCGTTGTTTTTAGTAGATATTGCAGGGTATGTTTTGGTGAGATTAATAATGGGATTGGCGACGCTGTAACAGGAGCGGAGGATTTGTATGCCACTGACACCTCTTGATATTGTCAACAAGGAGTTTAAGCACGGGTTTCGTGGGTATAGTGAGGACGAGGTCAACGAGTTTTTGGATGAAATCGTTAGAGATTATGAGGCCCTGATTCGCGAAAACGATGAGCTCAAAGAAAATACGTCAGGAATGACGGAACGACTGGAGCAGTACCGGAAATTAGAGGCGACTTTGCAAAATACCTTGGTGGTGGCACAGCAAACCGCGGAGGAAGTCAAAATGGCGGCCCGCAAGGAAGCGGAGTTGATCGTCCGCGAAGCGGAGTCCAAGGCTCAGGAGATTATTAATCAGGCAGAAGAGCGTAGTCGGAACGCTATGAGGGAACTTGACCAACTGCGTAGAGAAACGGAAAAATACCGAGTTCAGGTCAAGAGTCTGCTGGAATCGCAGCTGTCTATTCTGAACCAAGGATTAAACGGATCTGTCAGTAGTGATTAGAGTGTGATAAAATGAGCGGTAATTGCAGGAGTAAAGTGATGAACGGGACCAAGGACGAGACAGTGGCCTCAGAGAGCAGGCGGTCGGTGCAAGCCTGTGCTAAGTCCGTCTAAGATCACCCGGGAGCGTCTTCATGAGGTCCTAATTGGATTAGTAAAGGCCGGGTCGCGCTCGTTACAGCGCTTTGAGTGCCGCACCGAGGTGCGGAACCAAGGGTGGTACCGCGCATCTGCGTCCCTTGCCAAATGGCAAGGGTCTATTTTTGTTTCCGGGGGGATAGCATTGGATTACCGCAATACACTCAACTTGCCCAAGACCGGGTTTCCCATGAAAGCCAACTTGCCTGAACGAGAGCCAAAGTGGCTGGTGTCTTGGGAAGAAGAAGGCGTCTATCAGCGTCAACGAAACTTGCGCCAGGGGCGTCCGAAATTTATTCTCCATGATGGGCCTCCCTACGCAAATGGCGATATCCACACGGGCACCGCCTTGAACAAAGTATTGAAGGACATGATTAACCGTCTATGGAACCTTGAAGGGTATGATGTGGTGTATGTGCCAGGATGGGACACCCATGGACTGCCAATTGAAATGAGGGCCTTAAAAAAACTGGGATTGTCCCAGCATCAGATTGACCCTGTAAGCCTGCGTCAAGAATGCGCTTCTGTTGCTCACCACTTTATCGGGGTCATGACGCGAGAATTTCAACGTCTGGGTGTGATGGGTGATTGGTCCAATCCTTACATCACGATGAACCCGGCTTATGAGGGAGCAGAACTTAATGTGTTTGCCGATATGGTCGAGCGCAAGTTGATATATCGCGACCTCAAAAGCGTGTATTGGTGTCCGCACTGTGAAACTGCATTGGCTGAAGGAGAAATTGAATATCAGGAGCATGAGTCGGACTCCATTTACGTTGCGTTCGTGATCGAACATCCACAAAACTATGAGATGCCGGAGGGAACACGGGCGGTCATTTGGACTACGACGCCGTGGACGATTCCTGCCAATGTGGCCATTGCAGTCAATCCTCAGTTGCCTTATGTGGTGGTTACTACGGAAGCCGGGCCGTTTTTGCTGGCAGAGCATCTAGTAGAGCGAATACTGGCGACCTTAGGGATTTCCAACCAGGGCCAAAGGGGGCCATGGCTGGGTTCGCAACTGGAAGGCATAAAGACGCGTCACCCCTATCTGGGGCACGAAGTGCCCATCATTTTAGGAGATCATGTCACCGAGGAAAGTGGTACTGGATTGGTTCATACGGCGCCGGGCCATGGTGTTGAGGACTTTGAGGTTGGCCGCCAATACCATTTGCCTGTTGTTCAGCCCCTCGATGATCAAGGACGTTATTATGCCGGTACCCCATTAGTTGAAGGACTATTTTACCAGGATGCCAATCCGGTAGTGAATGCGGAACTTGCTGCCCGGGGCGCTTTGCTGCATGCGGAAAAGTTTCTCCATCAATATGCCTTTTGTTGGCGTTGTAAGAACCCAGTGATTTTCCGAGCGACCTCTCAGTGGTTTATGTTGATCGACAAAGTGCGGGAATTACTAGTGGAGGCCACGTATTCGGTGCACTGGGAACCGGAATGGGGTGGAGAACGGATGCGTCGCATGGTGTTAGATCGGCAGGATTGGTGCTTATCGCGGCAAAGAGTATGGGGACTTCCGATTCCTGCCTTTTACTGCCAGGATTGTGGCCAGGCGATATTGGATGCGTCATGGATTCGATACGTAGCCACCATTATCGGACAGGAGGGATCAGATAGTTGGTGGTCGCAACCTGCCGCTCATTTTCTGCCCCGCGATTTTGTCTGTCCTAAATGCCACGGTAAACACTTGCGGCAGGAAATGGATATCTTTGATGTATGGATGGATTCGGGATCCAGCCAAGCTGCGGTACTGGCGGATCATCCTGGATTGGAGTGGCCTGCTGACGTGGTATTGGAAGGAAACGACCAATATCGCGGATGGTTCAATAGCTTGTTGACTACTGGAGTTTCGACCCGGGGCCGGGCTCCGTACAAGATGGTACTGACTCACGGCATGGTGCTCGACAAGTCAGGACAGGAGATGCATAAGTCGCTAGGCAACACGATCGACCCCATGGATATTGTCCATCGATATGGCGCGGATATTTTGCGACTGTGGGTGGCTACGAGCGATTATCGCACGGATGTTAGGATTTCCGACGAGATTTTAACCCAACTGTCTGAAACCTATCGCAAGATCCGCAATACGTTTAGGTTTCTTTTAGGCAATTTGACGGATTACCAGAAAGAGCCTTGCGTTACCGTAACCGACCCGATAAATCGTTGGGCGATCGCCACAGTGAACCAATGGATTACCCAAGCCCGGGAATCGTACCGGCAGTATATTTTTCATCCGGTCGTGCACGAATTGGTCCGGCTGATGACCATTGATCTATCAAGTTTCTACCTTGACGTTATTAAAGACCGTCTCTATACACTGGCGCCCCAAGATCCCTTGCGCCGTGAAACGCAAAGTGTGCTGAATTATATTTTACAAGCATTAGTGCGTGGAATTTCCCCGGTGTTGGTGTTTACCGCGGAAGAGGTCTACCGAGAAAGTCTACAGTGGGAAAGCGGCCCGCCCTCCGTGCATTTAACCGAGTGGATGCCGCTTTGGGATATTGGCTGGACGGCGTCCGAAGCATCCATGATGGAACGCCTGCTATCCTATCGCGGAGTCATATTAAAAGCATTGGAATCTTTGCGGGCTGACAAGGTGATCGGCAATTCCCTGCAAGCTATGGTGGAGCTGGCGTTGCCGCCCGAAGAAGGGATGACGGATTCAGAGACAGCCCTATTGCTGGAAATGGTGCTGGCTGCGGATATCCACGTGGTATCTGGTGGATCTGGGGACATCGTAGCTAGGGCGTACGCAACCGAGTGGAATCGATGTGACCGATGCTGGCGGTATACTCGCGATGTTGGCGCGAACACCGCTCATCCAGATTTGTGCCCTCGCTGTATCGAGGTTTTGCACATTCTTGGGGGTTAAACCGATGCAACGACGATGGATTTTCTGGATCGCGCTGGCAACCCTGCTTGCCGATCGTATCTTAAATGTTTGGGTATCGCGCACCATGTATGTGGGGGAAAGTATTCCCATAATCCCCCACGTACTATGGATTACGTATTTCTTGAACAGTGGGGCGGCTTTTTCTTTGTTGCTCCATGGTACTTTACTGTTTATTGCGGTGGCCTGGGTATTGTTGGCGGTCGTGGCCTATGTGGTCTGGAAGTTTCCCAAACTGCCGGCTCGAGCTATTTGGGGACTAGGCCTGTTGGCAGGGGGGGCGGCCGGAAACTTATGGGACCGTATGGTCACGGGACGTGTGGTAGACTACATTCACTTTAGATTTTGGGCAATATTTAATTTGGCTGATGCGGCCATTGTCGTCGGGATGGGACTATTGGTATGGGAATATTGGAAACGACAGGAGGATCCGCCTCATGCCGAAGATGGTTCTAACGGTACCACCGGAGCTTGACGGTCGGCGAGTGGATCGGTTTTTGGCAGACATGCTGCCGCAGCGGTCTCGAACCATATGGCAGCGTGAGGTCAAGGCTCACCAAGTAAAGGTTCGTTATCACACGGCGAAATCGGGCGACCTGGTCCATACTGGGGACCAGGTCGAAGTGGAGTGGGAAGACACGCCTGCGGTAGGCCCAGACCTTGACGCCGTGACTGAGATCGATTCGAGCCTCATCGTCTACCAAGATGACGCGATTATTGTGGTAAACAAACCCAGGGATTTAGTAGTGCATCCGAGTCGCGGGCATTGGGAGGATTCGGTGGTGCATCGCTTGCATCCTTTGTTGGGGAATGACGGTAGTCATTTCCGACCAGGTGTGGTACACCGTTTAGATCAAAATACCACCGGCCTTCTTGTTTTGGCGCGCAACGAGTCGGCCCGCAGCAAACTATCTCAGGCTATTGCCGATCGGCAAGTACATCGCCGATACTTGGCGGTTGTTCATGGCCAAATTACGCCGCTGACGGGGAGGATTGATGCGCCAATCGGGCGCGATACCAAAAATCGTCTTAAAATGGCCACAGTGTTGTCAGGAAAACCGGCCACGACCCGGTATCGAACGATAGCCTTGACATCGGGTTATTCCTTAGTCCAACTGTCGTTGGATACCGGGCGCACCCATCAGATTCGAGTGCATTTGTCGGCTATCGGTCATGCGGTAGCTGGGGATGTGGTTTACGGTGGCGGCCATCCCCAGGGATTATTAGGAGGGCAAGCGCTTCACGCCGGGCAACTAGCATTTTCTCATCCCGAGACCGGGCAACCCCTATGTTTTACCGCGCCATTGCCCTGGGATTGGAAAGAATTAGGTTTCCTGTCGTGGCAAGTGGTTCAGGAGTCAGTGTTTGAAGAAGAGGAAGATTTGTTGTATCCCTGCCAAAAATGGGCTACCACTGATCTGCTTAAAACCTGGGCGGGTTACTGTGGGGGTCCTTGAGCGGACAATCCGGTAATTTGAGGAACCAGGCGGCTTAAGATTTGGTCCCGAATTGTATCATCAGTGGCCATTGCCTCCAGAGAATTGATTGCCACGGCAACAGAATAGGAGCTGGGTGACACATCCACCAGGAACGCGTCCCCTTGATAATGTAGCTGTTGTAGTATCTGACGAATGGCGTCGATAACGGCTTCTGCCGGGGTGGCCAGAGGCAGATCAAACCGGAATCGGATGCGATGCCCTTCGGATCGCGAATGGTTTTCGATCATCGCTTGGATTAGAATCCCGTTGGGAATCATCATGGGCAGCCCCTGATCACTGCGAATGGCGGTGTACATCAGATTGATGTCGGTAATGACACCGCTATACCCCGGTTTGAGGGCGTCGTGAGGATACGAAGGCATTAGCATGGGATATTGCCAGGCCACAAAGGTGACGTGGTTTCCCACATCAAATGGCCTAAAGATGACTAAGCCAATGCCGGCGATTAAGTTACCAAACATGGTTTGTCCGGCCAGTCCGATGATCACGGTAAAAAATGCACCGCCAAATACAACGGAAGATAGACCAACGCCAAAGGCAGCCAATATTGAGAGCACGACGACGAGAAGCAAAATGAGGCGCACCACAAATCTTAGGGATGATGTGCGGCCACCGGCAGATGGAGCCATTCGGAACAGATAGCGTTCTAGGAGGTAGGAAATTAAACCGCCCACGACCAAGACGATGAAAGCTTTAATAAGGTGGAGGTAGTTCTTGTTGATGCCGAGACGTTGGTGGGATAAATCCAAGCCTACCGCCATCGCGATTCCTAAGAGGATGAGCACCAGCACTAAAATCCAGGTTTGGCGCCCCAATTTTTTGAAGTCGGGGGGGATTGTCTGCATAAAGAACCTCCTTTTCAGCAAATAGGTTATCATGGGAATAAGAGTATTGTCACGCCAGAGAGCGAGGGCGAGAGGCCGATGAAGGGGTCAGGCAATTTGCATTTCGCATCGCGCCGGGTATTGATTTGCACGGGGACAGCCTGCCGGAACCGTGGTTCGCGGGAACTCATGAAACATGCCAAGCGAGCAACCAAGGAATCGGATGTGGCAGTTGTGGCCACGGCGTGTCTCAGGTTGTGCACTCGGGCACCCAATGTCGTGATTTATCCCCAGGGGGTTTGGTTTGGCGGGGTGAGTCGTGCTACCATTGGACAGGTAGTTGATTCCGAGGCGCCGCAAAATCCGGCGTTACAGCCTCTAATTACCT
>JAMCTO010000054.1 GCA_023381095.1 Bacillota bacterium | reverse complement strand
AAGCGATGCCGACCATTGTGATGCAAAGCTATCGGGTTGGTGAAATCGGAACCCAAAACCAGATTCAGAAATCGCGATAACCATATGTTCGAACGAAAAAATGATCAATTTTTATACGAATAATGTTACCGATGTCGAGGGTGAAATTCTGGGCCGGATTGGCCAGTGATATTATCCCCAAAAAGGAATTTCACTATCGAGACCAAAAATTATCGCAATCATGGATACGGCAATCAAAAAGATAGTTAGTGGACGGGGCTTTGCATCACAATGGTCGGCATCGCTTCAGATAACCAACTTTGGTGATCAAGGGACGCTTGTGGAGCAGCTACAGATTCCCCGAAACGTCGTGGCCTCTGCTGGTTCCCGACCGGGTTTGCAGCGCGATTCGTCCGCATTCTCTTTCCTAATCGATACCGATACCGACACTTTGTACGGAGTAGTGGCGGAAATGTTGCCGATGTTGGTGTGGGAAGTAAAGTTCCGTTCAGGAAACCGCATATAGTCCAATGCGAGCATTCCTTTCATTTTCGATGCGAAGTGGGGTATCATGAGCCATATCATGATACAGGGTTTGGAGGATCCGCATTGGAGCAGCAAGTTATCCGGAATTTCTCCATCATTGCACACATTGACCATGGCAAGAGCACACTGGCGGACCGGTTGATAGAACACACCGGGGCATTGACGGAGCGGGAAATGACGGACCAGATCCTGGATTCTATGGATTTGGAACGTGAGCGCGGCATCACCATTAAGGCGCAAGCAGTACGGCTAGAATATACCTACGAAGGCCAACGATTTGAATTAAATTTGATTGACACTCCGGGGCATGTGGACTTTACCTATGAAGTGTCCAGAGCACTACAAGCCTGCGAGGGCGCTTTGCTGGTAATCGATGCAGCGCAAGGAGTGGAGGCGCAGACCTTGGCTAACCTGTATATGGCACTGGAACATGACTTGGCGATTATTCCCGTGATTAACAAAATTGATCTGCCCAACGCCGACCCTGATCGCGTGATGGAAGAATTAGTGGAAATTGGGCTGGATGGCACTGAAGCGATTTTGGTCTCGGCCAAACAGGGAATCGGTATTGAATCGGTGCTGCAAGCGGTGGTAAAGCGGGTGCCGCCGCCGCGGGGAGAAGCCCAAGGCCCGCTTCGAGCCCTAATATTTGATTCTCGGTTTGACAGTTATAAAGGGGTTTTGGTGTATATCCGCGTCATTGATGGCGTGCTTAAAGTGGGCGACACGATGCGTTTCATCGCCACCGGCAAGGAATTCCAGGTGACCGAGATCGGCGTTTTTCGCCCCCATCCGGTAGCGGTCCAGGAGCTTAGCACCGGGGAAGTGGGATTTTTTGCCGCAGCCATTAAATCAGTGCAGGATACCCGCGTAGGAGACACGGTAACCTTGGCGAATAATCGTGCGCCGACGCCGCTTCCCGGGTATCGTCCAGCCCAACCGATGGTGTTTTCGGGATTATATCCAGTGGATTCCCAAGATTACGGACGATTGCGAGAAGCATTGGAAAAACTGCAATTAAACGATGCTGCACTGACCTTTGAACCAGAGACTTCCGTTGCACTGGGCTTTGGATTTCGCGCCGGATTTTTGGGACTCCTGCATTTAGATGTCATTCAGGAACGGTTGGAACGGGAATATGGACTAGCTTTAATCACTACAGCGCCCAATGTGGTGTACCAAGTCACTCTGATCAAGGGAGAGGTGCTTCGGGTGGACAACCCGGCGTTGATGCCCCCCGCAGGGGACATCTTGGATATTTCTGAACCTGTGGTAGACGCCAGCATTATTACTCCAACCGATTACATTGGCGCGGTGATGGAACTGTGTCAAGAACGGCGCGGGACATTCAAAGATCTCAGTTATCTTGATCCCAAACGTGCCATGGTTCAATACCGTTTGCCGCTGGCAGAAATTATGTATGACTTTTTTGACCAACTGAAGAGCCGCACTCGCGGCTATGCCTCGTTTGATTATCAACTGACCGGATTGGAGTCCGCAGATTTGGTCCGTATGGATATTTTGCTTAACGGGGAAATAGTGGATGCCTTGTCGGTTATTGTACACCGTGACCGTGCTTACTATCGTGGCAAGGCGCTGGCTGAAAAACTGCGCGAACTGATTCCCCGGCAACTTTTTGAGGTCCCCATTCAAGCCGCGATTGGAGGTCGCGTGGTAGCTCGGGAAACCGTGCGGGCAATGCGCAAGGATGTTTTGGCCAAGTGTTATGGGGGAGATATTACTCGCAAACGCAAACTGTTGGAAAAACAAAAAGAAGGCAAACGACGGATGAAGTCAGTTGGTAATGTGGAGATTCCCCAGGAGGCGTTTATGGCCATTTTACGGGTGGACGACCCGTCGTGACCATCGAATTTGCTCCGGACGACTGGGGACTTTATGTGCATATTCCTTTTTGCCGCGCTCGTTGCACCTATTGTGATTTCAATACGGTTACGCATATGGGGGAAGATCAACACCGACAATACCTGGATGCGGTGGCGCGCGAGTGGCAATCCACCCAGATGCCAACAGGTCGCTTAATTTCCGTCTTTTTCGGGGGTGGCACACCGTCATTGGTACACCCCTCTTTGATTGCGGAATTTCTGGATGCGGTGAGGGATCGTGTCGGGTCACTAGGGGATGTGGAAATCACCTTGGAATCCAATCCTGGGACTCTTGATCCTAATCGTCTTACCGCATTTCGACGTGCAGGGGTGAATCGTCTCTCAGTGGGCGCTCAAGCGATGCAAGCGGATCATTTGAAGGCATTGAACCGGATTCACAGCGTGGAAGATATCTTCTTGGCTGTGGCGTTTGCCCGTCAGGCCCAATTTAGCAATCTCAATCTAGACGCCATCTATGGGTTGCCCAGTCAAACTGTGGATCAATGGCGAGAAACCTTGAGAAAATTAATTGATTTAGGTCCAGAGCATTTGTCTTTGTACCGTCTCCAAGTGGAAGAAGGGACGCCCTTGGCTGCGGGAGTGGCACAAGGCGACCTTCACTTGCCCCAGGAGGATCTCGTAGCCGATATGGCGGATTTAGCCTCGATGATGTTGGCCGCAGCCGGTTATGAAACGTATGAGATTTCCAACTGGGCACGGGCTGGGCATGAATCTCGGCACAATCAGCTGTATTGGACGTTGAACAGCTATATAGGATTAGGAGCCGGAGCGCACTCGTTTCACAATAATCGGCGTTGGCAAAGTAGAGCGGG
>JAMCTO010000053.1 GCA_023381095.1 Bacillota bacterium | reverse complement strand
AGCCCGCCAACAAGGAAATTTTGATGTTAAGGTGGTTGACTTAAAGGTATTGGAACTTCCTTTTATGGATGAACCCTATCATCCGCGTCTTCGCCAATATCAACAACCTCATACACGGCGTTGGAGTAGTATGGTGGAGGCTGCGGACGCGTTTGTCTTTGTCATACCCGAATATAACTTCGGGTTCACTGCGCCGTTAAAGAATGCTTTAGATTATCTATCCCAAGAGTGGCAATATAAGCCGGTCGGGTTTGTTAGCTATGGAGGCGTTTCGGCAGGGACCCGCGCGGTCCAGATGGCGAAACAAGTGGTCACTGCATTGAAAATGGTGCCGGTACCGGAAGCAGTGATGATTCCCTTTGTTGCACAGCTGATCAGTGACGGTAAATTTCAATCTAATGAACCATTAGACGCCGCCGCTACGCTGATGCTGGGTGAATTGCAGCGTTGGGAAGCGACATTGCGCCCCATGCGTGTGGCAGTTCAGTCACCATCAAGATAACGTACTCCGTAGCATCATGCGCGCAAATCTTGTACTGCGCTCATCAAGCCTGCATGCGATAAAATAAGCTGAGGATATCGGAAAGACCGCATCTGAGTCCCTAAGGCACGCACTTTGCCAGAGTGGAAAAATTTGAGACCACTATGACAACGGATGAGAGAACGGGAATAATTTCTAGGAAAATTCGACCGAAGCGACTCATAGCCGAAGAATTTTGTCTAGGGAAGATCCATCTATAGTCGGCGGCGGCATTGGATTTCGATATTGAGGGTGTAGGGAAAGTATGGATTGGGGAGCCCGTATCGGGGTTCTTGGTCCCAATGAGGAGATAAATCAAATGGCAGTAGCATGGATTGAAGAGTTGCGACAGGTAATTCAAGATCCCGAGCGAGTCGTGGCGGGGCCATCAGATCTCGATCTTCACGCTCAAGATTTTTCCTATCATCCTCCCCATAGACCCGATGCTATTGTTTATCCGCTGAATACCGAAGAAGTTTCTGCCGTTGTGCGATTTGCCCAGGCTCGGAAAATTCCGGTCATCGGCTACGGGCAAGGAACAAGCGTAGAAGGCCATATCATACCGATCCATGGGGGAATTACCGTCGATTTTAGTCGAATGAACCGGGTAGTTGCACTGAGACCAAAGGACTTTGTGGTGCAAGTGCAGCCCGGTGTCACGCGTACTGCTTTAAACACCGCGTTGGGCCCACACGGACTCTTTTTTCCTGTAGATCCGGGCGCCGATGCTTCTTTGGGGGGGATGGCAGCAACCAATGCGGCTGGAACCGAAGCGTTTCGCTACGGTGCAATGCGCCAACAGGTGTTGGGTCTTGAGGTGGTGCTGTCTGATGGTGCGGTAGCGCGATTAGGAGGGGCGACGATGAAATCGTCCGCCGGGTACCAGTTAGTGAATCTCTTTATTGGGTCCGAAGGCACGCTGGGACTATTTACAGAGCTTACCCTCAAGGTTTACCCGATTCCGCAGCACATCGCCGCCGCTCGTGCGTGCTTTGACACCGTTGAGGCCGCTGGCAATGCGGCCATGGCCATTATCTCCGCTACTGCTACAGCTACTCGAATCGAACTGATGGATCAGGAGACCATTTCCGCAGTAAACCAGGTCGAGGGGACGAATTTTCCCAGTAAAGCAACGCTGTTCGTTGAGTTTGCTAGTCATCACAGGTCCGCCGTGTTGGACGATTTGGCGCAAAGTGCGAATTTGATTGTGGAAGCAGCAGGATACGACTTTGTGGTTGAGTGGGATCCAAAAACTCGCCGTGAACTGTGGCACGCGCGCCATCGTGCGGCACTTGCGATATTGGCGGCGTCCCAGGGCACCCGCCCGTTTACCACCGATACCGCAGTCCCCCTGTCAGAGCTTTCGGGGGCACTGCGGCACGCAAGAGCTACATTGACCCAGTATGGAATTCAGGGTGCAGTGTTGGGCCATGTCGGCGACGGAAATTATCATGTGGTCATTGGGTTGGATCCCGCGAATGCTGCTCAACTAAAGAAAGCTCGCATGGTTAATGATGCTATTATTCGGTATGCATGGCAGCATGGCGGCACGTGCACAGGGGAACATGGGATTGGCATCGGGAAAACGCGATATCTGCAAGAAGAAAAAGGCTTGTCCGGTCTGCTTTTGTGGCAGATAAAACATGCGCTGGATCCAGGCAATATCTTCAATCCTGGAAAAACATTGCCATTGGCATCGGAAGAATCCTTTTGAAATTGTGGAGACGGCCCCTGGGAATCGAACCCAGCCACATCGCGATTGCGGTGTGTCACACGGTTTGCAGCCGAAGGAGTACGCCAGTACCCGTTGACCGTCACGTGAGTACGATATCCATTAGATGTTTTCGAGTCAACGAATTATGCAAAGTTCGAAACAAAACAGATCCCGGTACATATTTGAGACCTGCAGGTGTGTCTGCTTCATAGGGATGCCGGAATTTGGCAAATACACTGAAAAGGGATGGTGCCGGGTAATGGATGAGAGCATTGTAGTGGTGGGAAGTTTGGTTGTCGACTTGACCGTTTGGTTGCCGCATCAACCTGCCACGGGAGAGACTGTCCTCGCTAGCCGCGCCGCCATGTTTGTGGGCGGAAAGGGCGCCAATCAGGCGGTTCAGGTCCGGCGCCTTGGCGCTTCCCCCCTGCTCATTGGAAAGACTGGCGTAGATCCCCTCGGGACCTTTATTCGGGATGGGTTACAAAAAGAGGGATTAAATCTCGACGGCGTTGAAAAATCTCTGACCGCATCTACCTCCTACGCTGTTCCGGTTATTACCCCTAACAGCCAATAGATTTTACATGTACTCGGGGCTAATCGAGATTTTGTTGCCGCGGACTTGAGCCCATTTCGTGAGACGTTGGAACGGAGTCGGTGGGTGTTGGTTCAAGGCGACATTCCTGCGGAGGTCTCATTGCAAGCGATGCAGTGGGCACATCGAGGATCTGCCTCGGTCTTATGTGATCCAGCGCCAGTTGATGGCATTACGGACGTTATGTCTTA
>JAMCTO010000052.1 GCA_023381095.1 Bacillota bacterium | reverse complement strand
AACGAGAAGGAGGCCAGTCGAACGAGGCCGTACCCCATAAGCGACCCGTTCGCTGGGGGGATAATGCACTGATCACGCGGCGTCTAACCCTTTCGCTTTTACCCCGAAATGCCCGCCATGCCGATGCCCGTCACCTCAGTGGAACCGTTGGCACGGATTTCTCTGATGTTAAGCTAACGAAAACGCAAAGAAAAAATCCGAACCTTTTTTCATCAATGTCTTTATATTTGAGACCTCTTTAAAAAAGGTTGGGATTTTATTAAGGTTGGGATAACGCAGGAAATCCAAACGTTTGGATTTCCTTCAGCACCCCCTCGCTGTGCGGTTCGAGCCGAGTCATGACCGCGAGTCCGCTCTGTCCACCCAGCACCCCGTGGCGTCCAATTTCGACTAACCGTCATCAAAAAATCTCGTCACACCTCTGATCCGGTTCCTTGAGAGTCGGTTTTTTGCGCTCCAATTGGCTGTGGGTGGAACGCATGCCGGGCTCATGTGGAGGACGTGTGGATGGAGGACGTTTTGTGGATGTTGTCGGGCAATAAAAAACCCGCAATCGCTTGCGGTGTAATGGTTTGAAATGGAGCTGGCGATGGGACTCGAACCCGCAACCTACGGTTTACAAAACCGTTGCTCTACCGATTGAGCTACGCCAGCGCTATAGTAAATTTGTTGTTCTGACAGCGGAAGTATATTAACATAAATACGCACTAGAATTCAAGACATTCGAGATCACCCGTTGGCATCGACACCTCGTGTAACTTTCTTCCTGATTTTTACGTTTTAGTTTTGGAACCCGCGGCCGGAGAGGAGACACAGCCCGATGCTTCATTCAGATAAGATGTCAATTCATGGAAACAACATTGATACCGTCATACCCGAACTACAACAAGTAATTGCAAATGTTGAAAAAGTCATCGTGGGCAAGCGTCATACCATTGAGCTTCTCGTTACCGCGATATTGGCAGAAGGACATGTTTTATTAGATGATGTTCCCGGAGTTGGAAAAACCACATTAGCCAAATCGATTGCCGCAAGTCTTCACTTGTCCTATAGCCGAATTCAATTTACACCCGATCTTTTACCGTCTGATATCACCGGCATCGGCATATATAATCCCGCATTAAGTCAATTTGTATTCCAGCCGGGACCGATTTTCGCCCACTTAATTTTAGCCGACGAAATTAACCGCACCTCGCCCCGCACTCAAAGTGCCCTGTTAGAAGTTATGGAGGAAGGACAAGTCACCGTTGACGGCCATCAGCATCGCCTGGACCGTCCCTTTGTGGTGATTGCCACCGAAAACCCTATCGAATATGAAGGCACGTTTCCATTGCCGGAAAGTCAGCTTGACCGTTTCTTGTTTCGTATCCAATTAGGATATCCAAGTATCGAAGAGGAAACAGAAATGCTGTCTCGGTTAGAATCATCTCATCCCTTGGATACCTTGCAGCCGGTGTTGACCCAAGACCAGTTGCTGAATTTAATCAACAAAGTGTCTACGACCTATGTATCTCCGGCCATCCGACAATATATTGCGCAGTTAGCGGAACGCACCCGTGAACACAACCGCATTTATTTAGGTATGAGTCCGCGTGCTGCCATTGCCTTACAAAGGAGTTCCCAAGCGTGGGCCTTTCTTCACGGTCGCACCTTTGTCATTCCCGATGATGTGCGTATGCTCGCACCTCTGGTCCTCACTCACAGACTCAGTAATCCAATAGTTCCACGAGATGATACCCGTGCCATCGTGCGTGAAGTAATCGATGACATCGTAGCGCATTTACCCGTCACTGAAAGTCATGGTAAATCCTCATGACGAAAGCAACGTGGCAACGTGTCTTTATAGGCATACTTATCGTCCTCAGCGCGGGTACCTATGCGCATGTCCAAGGAGGATTCTTGGCCTGGCACTTATTTGGCTTTGTTTTGGTTATGGTGGCCGTCATCGTGCTAGGATTCGTATCCCCTCTAGGACGCGTTCATGTTAGCCGTTTATTGGACCCAGGACCTTTTCGCAGCGGCGACACGGTTAGCGTCCGATTGCGCGTGGAATACCCCAGGTGGTGGCCTTGGGGCTGGCTGACAGTAGAAGATATCGTGCCCCCTCAGTTGTCTTCTCATGCCAGTGCATCTTTTACCGTATCGCCATGGCTCTATAAACGGTTACTCCTAGAATACAAAATTCAGTCCACTCCACGGGGTATATATCATCTTTCCACGATAGTGGTACGTACTGGGGACATCTTTGGTTTGATTACACGAGAGAGAACACTGGACTTGGCGGCCACTATCACGGTGTGGCCGCAATCGGTCAAGTTACATACCATTGGTTTAAACCGTTACAATTGGCAAGGAGAGGCCGAGCGTCACCGCGGCACCACTGAGGAATCCAGCAATTTAAGAGGAATTCGCGACTACGCTCCCGGTGACCGACTATCACAAATACACTGGCGGACATCGGCTCGGACCGGAGCATTCAAAGTGAAGCAGTTTGAGCCTTTTACTCAGCCCCAATTGCACGTGACATTGGACTACTCGAAAATATTTGATGCCGGTCATTGGGAACTTGCGGTAAGTTCAGCGGCCTCTGTCGTAGAATTTGCCCATTATCGAGGCCAAGCCATCGGGCTCATGGTACTGGACAGTCCCGACGACCATATTTTTCCTGGAATGGGTCATGATCATCTCGTGGAACTATTGGATTACTTAGCGGCCCTTCCTCGGCGCGAGAACTCTACCACGCGCATACCTCCCGTGGTCCGTGAACAGTCGGCACTATGGATTACGCCACGAGATCCGGAAGATTTGCGGGGTATCCCAGCCATTGGAATAATTACCATTGGCTCCAGTAACACCACGACTCGCATTAGTTCCCTTTCTGAATTACCCGACTATCTGTCGCGTCAAACCGTTTAAGGAGGTTCTTATGGTCGACTCCCGCTTTCGCGTCCTGATAACCGGAATATGGATGACCGCCCTGTTTTGGCCTTATGCTCACGCCGGAGGATATGTTGCAGCGGGGTTTTTAGGTTTGACGCCTTTCATACTGGCACTAGGGGATCTCTGGCCTGGGTGGGCACTTAAATGGGCCACCTGGGTCATTGCCGTGGTCGTGGAACTTTATGTGCAATGGTCAAAACTTCCCGGACCGAACGAGTTCTTTCGAAGCATGTTAAAGTCAATTATCGCTCTGCACCAAATAGCGCCCACTGAATGGAACCAAATGAGCGCCCATTTGGCCACACCTCTTATATTGATCGGGGCCTGTTTAGGGTGGGCGGTTTACCGCCAAGCCACCACACGCTCCCGGGTGCTTACCTTGTTTGGGGTCGGCATCATCGCGCTTGCCTTAAACCATGTGCTGTGGGGATTACCTGCAGAAGGCCCCCTGGTGGTGTATTTAGGAACAGGACTTTTGCTACTCTTGTGGTTCCAAGTGTTTCTTACAGAACAAGGCAATCCTACGTTTCTTCCCCATAGGTTATGGTATGGGTTGGCATTTGTATCCATCGTGGTACCGTTGGCTGTAGGGTGGACGACTCCTGCCAGACCTGGTCACGGCTATCTGACAATAGGGTTCGGCCACCCCTCGCTATCTGGAGGTTTTGGCAAGGGGATCGCGACCACAGGATTTGCCGATGGCATTAACCATATTGGTCAGTCTTTGACCCCTAACTACCAACCGGTCTTGCTAGTAACATCGCCTTCCCCTCATTACTGGCAAGGTGAAATTTATAACAAGTTTAACGGCACTACTTGGACCAATCCCGTCAGCCAGGCGCCATATACTATTACCAACGATACCTCGGACTTACCGTTGTTCCCTATGCCTTTTTCCAACAGCATCAGCGTTTCCACTCAGCAGTTTCGATTTACCAGTCTTGTTCCGGGGGGGCTGTCTACGCTGTTTTACAGCGGCGTTCCCATTATGCTGTCTTCTCCCAGTCCAGTCACTGTCTTTCCTTCCCATGAAAAAATCGTCGGCAGCAATATTGCCACTTATTCCGTGACCGCACTCGTTCCTTCGTACAACTATCATACTATTGCCTCGACGCCGTATCCGTTGGTTACTGGGATGCCTGAAGATCTTCAAACTCCCAAAAACTTATCCCCTCGAGTCAAGGCTCTGGCAGAGAAAATCACAAGAAATACCGACACGCCATGGCAAGCCGTATTAGCAATAAAACACTATCTGGATACCCATTACAAATATTCCTATCACGTCACCCCCACTAGGACGGATGTAGTCAATCACTTCTTGTTTAAAGACCCCCAAGGATACTGCGACCAATTTTCTACCAGCTTTATCATGATGTTACGTACATTAGGCATCCCGGCGCGATGGGTGGTCGGTTATGGACCTGGCACGTACAGCAGTAGCAAAAACGCTTATGTCATTCGATCAGTGGATGCCCATTCTTGGGCCCAAGTCTATATAGCCCCTGACGGCTGGATTCCGATTGACCCCACTCCAGGATGGTCAATTCCCCAGTTAACTGTGGGTACCCAAACTTCTGTAAAGGAACAGGTTACCGTTCCTATCCAACCCAAGAATCCTGTCGTGCCGCCAGGAAAACTGCACTTTAAAGGTCCTAACAACACGTCTCCGATTAAACCTACCCACGTAACTGGCCCTACCCACTCAAGCCACCCCATCATAAGGTTATGGCCGTGGATTGCGGGAGTGTTAGCTTTGGGTGCAGGATTAGTGATCTTGGCGCCACGACGCTGGCTAGGGCGTCGCGCGACGCCCCGACAGTTATGGAGAGAACTACGATTTTGGCTGTGGCTTCATCATCGGATCTCACCCAAGTTCATTCAGACACCCCGGGAATTTTTAGGGTATTGGGTCAGGCTTTACCCAGACCCAGCCCAACCCTTGTTGGAATTAATCCGACTGATGGAAAAGGGCCTTTATGGACCAGAAGACCTCAGCGAAGAGGAACTCCAACTATGGCAAGACCTATGGAGCCAATTGCGAAAACATCGTAAACGCCGCCCTTTTTCCCGTCCGGCCTAATTCTATGAAGATGCACACTGGGCCCGATGCAATGTTAGTGCACTAACATAGGCTTTTGTTTGTAATGTGCCTATTGATCGACCGGTGTTTGCCACTTTAGTGTCGGGAGGACGTTTAAATGAAGGATGCGCAAATTCGTCAGTTGAGATTTTCTGAACAATGGCCAATGCCTCTACTACTACTGGCTGATCCCTCACAAGCGGTAATCGAGAGCTATATGGCCCGGGCCGACTGTTTCATTGCGGAGTGGGATTCTCAAACCATCGGCGTATACGTCTTGCTTGATACACGTCCCCAAACAATTGAACTGGTGAATGTTGCCGTGAGAGAAGATGAGCAAGCACAGGGATTGGGGAAACGACTCGTCCTTCATGCGATAGAAACTGCCCGATCCCGCGGCTACAAAGTGATTGAAGTAGGAACTGGGAATTCAAGCATTGGGCAATTAGCGTTATACCAAAAGTGTGGATTTAGAATCTGCGGGATCGATCGGGACTTTTTTGCGGTGCATTATGCCGAGCCAATATATGAAAATGGAATACCGTGTCGTGACATGATTCGGCTTAGCATGAGCTTATGAAGGGTTGCGGCTTCCGGTGGTTCGTGCCACAAAAGATTGAGCGGAGCATCTGCCCCGCTCAATCAGCTCCTGGTGGCATAGCCACCATCACTCGCCCCTCTAAATAGCGTTCGAGTTTACGTTTGACACGTTGCAGCGCGTTGTCGATCGACTTGACATGTCGACGCAAATCGACAGCAATTTCTTGGTAGGAACGCCCATCGAGGTAAGCCATAAGCACTTTCCACTCGAGGTCGCTTAGGATTTCACCCATCTTTTCCTCAATATCCCCAAACTCTTCCCGATTAATGATCATTTCCTCGGGGTCGGAAACCCTTACTGTAGAGATAACATCCATCAAGGTGCGATCGGAGTCCTCTTCATAAATCGGCTTATTCAGAGAAATGTACGAGTTCAAAGGGATGTGTTTTTGCCTGGTCGCCGTCTTAATCGCGGTAATAATTTGCCGTGTAATGCAAAGTTCAGCAAATGCACGAAAAGAAGCTAGTTTATCGCTGCGAAAATCACGAATCGCTTTATATAGTCCTATCATGCCCTCTTGAACAATGTCTTCCCTGTCTGCTCCGATCAGGAAATATGAGCGTGCTTTTGCCCGAACGAAGTTGCGATATTTATGAATTAAAAATTCCAACGCCTCATTTTGTCCTTCGCGAGCATCGGAAACAATGTCCTCGTCCGCCATTTCATCGTAATTGCGGATTACCTCCCAAGAGGGGCCAATATTCACCCGCACCAGCCTCCAATAGAAAAATATTGCCCGGCCAAATTAGCAGAAATTTCAAACCCTTTATGATATGATGACGTCCTTTCACGTAACGTTACATAATCCATGGCTCATTATAGCCAGGCACCAATTTCGGCGTCAATCCCTAAACCGCCGCAAAACGTGAAAATTTAACATTGGAAACCATTTTCGCGAAAGATGGACCATCCAGAAAGAGACATTCCGATATGCAAGGTTCCATAATATGCCATATCATGTGATGGTGTTCGACAAATCAATGCAGGATAATTACTGAAAGTTCCACTCGGAGATTACCGAGCGCTGCGTTGGCGCAGAACCTCAAAGCCTAAAACCGCAGCGGCAGTTGCTGCATTTAATGAACCGACCTGCCCCATCATAGGAAGTGACACCATTCCGTCGCAACGCTGTTTTACCAAAGGTCGGACTCCTTGCCCCTCGGCCCCAATCACTATCCCCACCGATCCAGTCCAATCATTTTGATAATACCGTGTGGATGCCCCAGGATCTGCGGCAAAAACAAAAACCCCTAATTCTTTAAGGCGCATGATGGATTGCGCAATATTGGTTACTCCCACCACGGGGACATACTCCACGGCCCCGGCAGAAGCCTTAGCAACCGTAGCCGTTAGTCCTACCGCACCACGCTCAGGAATTATTACCACCGTGCAGGCAACCGCATTAGCCACCCGCAAAATGGCCCCCAGGTTGTGGGGGTCTTGAATCCCGTCCAAAATAAACACTAACGGTTCTTCCGCTTGACTTATCAACGCCTCGGCGTCCTTCATAGATAACAGACTGCGTACTGCCACATATGCCGCAATACCCTGGTGCGGCAAATCCCCAGCAACCTGGTCCAGCTTCGCCCTCGGAACTCTGTGAACGGGAACCCCGGCTGCCCGGGCCAGGTTGATAATTTCTCCCAAGCTTCCTTGCGAGGTTCCGTCCTGCACCAAAATCCGACTCATAGGGCGCCGCGTTCTGAGCGCTTCGCGAACCGGATGCCTGCCAATAAGAACTTCATCCGAAGATGACGCGACCAACCCATCGCGATGAACTCGCGATGCCCGGGAAAATTCCCGTCTGTCTCTCATAAGTCCTCCCTGGACACTAACCGAGGCCCGCTCGGAGTATCTTCGATGGTCCAGCCAGCCTGGGCCAGCACCACACGGATCCGGTCGGCGGTTGCAAAATCCTTATCTTGGCGAGCCTCTTGGCGCCATGACAACAGTTCCGCCAGTATTTCATCATGGGCAACCGGATCGTTAACCGTAGCCGGCAACGGTAAAATTCCTAATACTTGGTCCGCCTTCAATAAGTTGATCCGCGCCCACCCATAGGCGGTAGCCGCGTGACCTGCCGCTTCGCCCTGATGCACATCCCGCACCATCTCGTAAATCTCCGCCAGGGCACGGGCTGTGTTAAAATCGTCATCCAGAGTGGCTAACAATCGTTCCTCAAAACTCTCCAACCGCTGTGCCCATGGTTGGTCCAATCGTTCCGAGGGCGATCCCACATCTTTCACCCGCTCATACAAGTCCCACACGCGGGCCATTCCTCGAGACCAGTCCAACAAGGCATCCTGAGAAAAATCCAACGGACTCCGATAGTGCACACTTAATAAATAGGTTCTGAGTGCCATTGGCGACACACGATCCAATAATTCCCTAAGACTGATTCCATTTCCCAGTGACTTTGACATTTTAATGCTGCCGTGAGTAATTAGGCCGTTATGTACCCAGCAACGGGCAGGAGAAACACCCCAATAGGCCTCAGATTGTGCCAATTCGTTTTCATGATGAGGAAAAATCAGGTCGATGCCGCCCCCATGAAGATCAAATTGGGGCCCCAAATATCTGGAGGCCATCACAGAACATTCGATGTGCCATCCAGGGCGTCCACGGCCCCATGGGCTTGGAAATCCCGGATCACCTGCTGTCGACGATTTCCATAAGGCAAAGTCTGCCGGGTGTTCTTTATCTTCCGATGATTCAATACGAACACCCACCCGTTGATCCTCCACTTGGCGTCCTGATAGTCTGCCATAACCCGGAGATTGATCGACGCGAAAATAGACATCTCCCGCTGGGGTGCTGTATGCTTTGCCTTTGTTTATCAATTCCTCAATAAATTGGTTAATGGGGGTTACATTTTCTGTTACTCTCGGTGCATAATCTGGAGGCAATACCCGCAACTGGTTCATTGCATCGGTATATTCCTTCATATGCCGCTCGGCTAAGTCAGTCACCGAAATTCCCAATTCTTGGGCACGCGCAACAATCTTGTCGTCAATGTCGGTAAAATTTTGCACATGATGCACTAGAAAGCCGCGTCGTATAAAATATCGTTTAATTACGTCCCACAATACAGCCGGACGGGCATGACCCAAATGACTTTCGGCATAAGGAGTTACACCGCACACGTAAATCGAGACGTGCCCTGAAACAATAGGCTCAAACGGTCGTTTTTGCCGGGTCAGCGAGTCGTAAATCATCATGGCGCACCGGGACTCCTTCAATAATTCCAATTTCGGCAGTGCCGACTACATGTGGAATTCTAGGCAAAAATTTGTTTAAGGTCAATCCAGGACACATGAATGAACCCAAATATACGTTGCCATAAATTATTCCACCACGTAAGCAGTTGCGTCCAGAATGGCTGATTAGCCCGGAGATCTTGCTCAATACCCGATAATTGGCGACTAAAACTTTGATATGAAATAGACAGCGTTCCTAATTGCACCAGCAAACCAGTAATTTGATTGACCTGCGTGGAAGTTAACCGGATGTTGAGGCGATTGGCCATCTGGATTACCACAGGGCGAATTTGTTGAGGAGACTTAAGACCTTGACGCACTACTTCCTGTTTTACCAGCAAGATGAGTTCGGTGGCCTTTGGTTTGTTATGAATGGCATCACCCAGGTTTCCCGTGACCACCATTTCTCGAGCGGCGGTACGAGTTCGTTGCGGTGACAACTGAACTCCCCTGGCTTTTTGATAAGCGATTAAAATACCTGCTAAAGCAGCGGTTCCAGAGACCCCAAAAGGTGCTGCTGCCACCACCTTTGCGTTTTTAACCCCTGCTGTCGCCAGTGCGTTTGCATACATGGCCGGGGTTACCCAGGTAATGTTGTAGGTTGCCACCCGTATCCCATACCCCGAGGACTCCGGCACCACATAAGAAGACGAAATGGAGCGAGTGCCAATTTCATAGGAAGGTGCAATGCCGTCAAGCAATTGATGCTCTTCCTGGTTATTTACGGTAATCACGGTGACCGTAGACGACGTCACCCCAAAGTAGTTCAGCATTTGCTGCCGTTGGCCGGGCGATAGATTGTCCCCCAACGTTACGACACTCTGTCCTCTGGCGTAGACACTAGAATTAATCGCCATCGCGAAAATTAGACCCCATGCCACGACAAACCACCACCATCGCCTTACCATAGATCCAGTCACCTCGTAGTTAGTATCAACAGGTTTTGGAAGGATATACCTAACCGATTGGGAGCACGCTTCTGGCAGATTCAATCGGTTGCATCGTCTCAAGTGGTATAATGAAAGCCAGGAGGCGAGCGCCTAATGGTTCCCGAAGACAAAGACCTATCTCATATCATCGTCGCTGGATTCTTAGCCGGTATTGGTCTCACTCTTGTCATGATTGGCATTTTGCCATCTCTACTCCATGCGGTTATGATGTAGCAATTATAGGCGGATAAGAGGTCAGAAGCGTTAGGTCGGTAACACGTGTGGGATAGCGCCAGATCTCTTCCATCGCCTTGGAATGCGAACTCAGCCGACTGACGGTAGGTATGCTTCACCAAGATAGCAGCGGAGAAAGGAGAAGCGAGAATGGGACAGTCAAACTCTTCCGCGCCATCCCTCCCCGACCTGACGGCCGAGATTTCCCGCACGGCTGGATGAAAAGTGTCTCATGGCTTCTGAGCGTCGGGTTGTTGTGGCTAACTGCTGGGTGCGGTTTGAGTTCCATCCCGGTGAAAAACACTCCTCCAGTGGCTCTACGGCTAGTTCGCGAAGATAAAACCTCCTTGACCTGGTACCCCGTAACTGTCGGTCCCGAAGTACTTCTCAACGAAGGCACCTCTATTAGTTCGGTAATGTCAGGTCCCCATGGCCGCATTTACTACGGCACGGGTGATCCATTGGCGGATGCCGATGTAATCGGATGGCTGGATCCGGCTTCCGGCCAGTCTGACTGGTCTTCCGTCCCTCCAGTCAATCCCGAGTTTCCGCCAAACTCCGAGCCTGAAACGCTGACCCAAACCCAGTCGTCTTTCTGGTCTCAAGTCGATCTGGTGGTTAGCGGCGCCCATACAGTCTGGTACCGACACTGGGGCTACATCGGGGGATGGACTGCGAACGGCTCGTTTGTTCCCGGAGCGTATGGCATCCCCGGTCCTACCGTGACCGATGGCCCTTGGACAGCATCAGTGCGGCTCTCGTTTAGCGGAACCGCCGCACTGCGGGTAATGAATGTGGCCACCAAAGCCATATCCGCATTTTCTTTGCCCTCGGCCCAAACACCCATCGACCTGGCTTTTGGTTCAACTCCTAACCATATCTGGCTCTTGACGTCCTCCGAACTCTGGCAGTTCAATATGGCATCCGGCTCTTGGAATCCTGCGGCTATCTTGTCTTCGGGTGATTTCTTTGTCGCCATGGGGCAATCGGCACTTGGTACCTGGATTATTGATGCCAACGGCAATATTGGAACCATCAAGTCACAAGGCGGCATTGATTGGATCACCACACTGAACGTTACCCCCTTATCCGCAATATCCGGACCCAACAATGGCATTTGGATTGCCGGGACACGCCATCTAACTTTGTGGCGGCCTAATTTCCCCTTAACGCAATGGCAATGGCCCAAGGATCCTTATCCTGCGCCAGCCTCCACCTGGCCGACTCAATCCTTAAATGCGCCACCGGATTGGCCGCCTTTACCGCACTTAGCAGCCGGCCCGAACGGTTCTTTAGACATTGGATATGGAACCTATATCGGCCAGGCTCGGGAGCAATCCGTCATGGTCTTAAAAAAAGTGTTAACTTCAGGAGGGAAATCATCTTAAAATGATGGCGAACGAATTGGTCGAACAATATTACGCAGCTGCTTCTGAAGGCATCACCTTGCACGCATTCATTCAAATTATCCTCCACGACTGCCACACAAGAGAAGATCGGGATGCGATGCTAGAATTTGTGGATCAAGTGGAGCGCATCGTTTTAAGCAACATGATTACCCATGGCGATGATGACAATCTCGAGGAAGCAGAAGAGGAATTCCACGCCATTCGCAATTGGCTAATGGATGCATTACCGATGTAATCAGTCGGCTGTTTTATCACTTGTAGTAGACACCCCCGGCCTACATCACCCACACAAGTCCTGCAAGTGTAGAGCGCCGAGTACCCCCTGCGGCATCGTG
>JAMCTO010000051.1 GCA_023381095.1 Bacillota bacterium | reverse complement strand
ACCGATTCTCCGCTAGTTCGAGTGATTGTAACGGTAAGTTCTTGGTTTGGATCCATATCGTGTGGTACGCTAATGTCTACAATCTCGTCTCCGGTAATCCCATATTTGTGCCAGCTATCGCCCTCGTGAAATTGCAATGGCAGTACGCCCATGCCGACCAGGTTGCTGCGGTGAATACGCTCAAAGCTTTCCGCGATCACGGCCTTGACACCGAGCAGGGTGGTGCCTTTGGCAGCCCAATCCCTAGAACTCCCAGTGCCATATTCCTTGCCTGCCAGTACCACCAGCGGAACGTTTTCCCGTTGGTATTGCATGGCAATGTCATAAACGGAACCTACTTGACCACCGGGAAAATGTTGGGAATACCCACCTTCTTTACCATCCAGCATCTGGTTGCGGATACGGATGTTGGCAAAGGTTCCCCGCATCATGACTTCATGGTTGCCACGCCGTGCCCCATAGGAATTAAAGTTTTTCGGTTCTACACCACGACCTCTCAAATATTGGGCGGCGGGACTCGATGCCGCAATATTTCCCGCAGGAGAAATATGGTCAGTGGTTACGGAGTCACCCAACAAGAGCAAAATGCGTCCATGGTCCACGGAAATGTTGCGGCTCTTGGCTGACGTGACATCTTCGAAGAAGGGGGGTTCTTGGATATAGGTCGATTCAGCGTCCCAAGCATATAATTCACCCTCAGGAACCGGCAATTGATTCCATTCGGGATTGGCCGAAAACACAGAGCGATAGAGTTCCTCAAAGAGATCCGGCGTCAATGCTTTGGTCATCGTGGATTGAATTTCTTCGGCACTTGGCCAGATATCGCGCAAATATACTGGCTTGCCTTGAGTGTCTTGGCCCAAGGGATCGTTTACCAAATCGATATTTACAGTCCCAGCTAAAGCGTAAGCCACCACTAGCGGAGGTGAAGCAAGATAATTAGCTTTGACCAGGGGATGTATTCTGCCTTCAAAGTTTCGGTTGCCAGAAAGCACAGCTGCCACTGTAAGATCGCCTTCTTGAATGGCTGTTGATACAGCATCTGGCAATGGCCCACTGTTTCCGATACAGGTGGTGCAACCATATCCCACCACATCGAATCCTAGTGTAGCGAGAGGTTCCAGAAGGCCAGCCTTTTGCAAATAAGCTGTGACCACGCGAGAGCCAGGAGCTAAACTGGTTTTGACGTACGGAGCTGATTTGAGGCCTTTGTTCGCAGCTTTTTTGGCGAGTAATCCAGCGCCGATCATCACCGTGGGATTTGAAGTATTGGTGCAGCTAGTAATAGCCGCAATCACCACGGCGCCCTGTTTTAAGGTGAGAGGAGGCGCGTCCGCTAGGGCAACGGTAGCCGTCCGGGATGTTCCCTCAGGCGTTAGTCCGAATCCGCGATCAGCTACGGGCGCAGTGAGAGCCGATTGAAACGTTTGTTTCATTTTCGATAGCGGTACACGGTCTTGCGGTCGTTTGGGGCCTGCTAGGCTGGGCTCTACTGTGCTCAAATCTAGTGACACGACGTCGCTGAATTGGGGTTCGGGGGCGCCGTCGGTCCTAAAAAACCCTTGGGTTTGACAGTACCATTCAACTAGTCGCACGTGCTCTTCGGTACGACCGGTTTGCCGCAGGTAACGCAAGGTCTCGGCATCGACAGGGAAGTATCCCATGGTGGCACCATATTCTGGAGCCATGTTGGCGACCGTAGCACGGTCAGCCAAGCTCATTCGACTCACTCCGGGACCGAAAAACTCGACAAATTTACCTACTACCCCATGTTGGCGCAAGACTTGGGTCACGGTTAAAGCCAAATCGGTGGCTGTGACACCAATCGGTAATTCGCCCTCTAATCGAAATCCCACCACTTCTGGGGTAACGAAATATAGTGCCTGTCCCAGCATATTGGCTTCAGCCTCAATGCCGCCCACGCCCCATCCCAGTACTCCTAAGCCATTAACCATCGTAGTGTGGGAATCGGTTCCTACCACAGAATCGGGGTACACTACGACGTGGCCGCTATCGGCAGGCATTTCTGCTACCACGCTCGCCAAATACTCTAGGTTCACTTGATGGACAATTCCGGTTCCCGGAGGCACCACCCGAAAATTTTTGAACGCCCGTTGCGCCCAGTTCAAGAGGCGATAGCGTTCCTGATTGCGTTCAAATTCTTGTTTTATGTTATAGGCGAGCGCACTGTCATCGCCAAATCGGTCTACCTGAACAGAATGGTCCACGACCAAATCGACTGGCACTAGCGGATTTATCTGCTGCGGGTCATGGTTCAAGCGTTTTAGACTCGAACGTAGTGCCGCTAAATCAACCACCGCGGGAACCCCAGTAAAGTCTTGCAAAACAACCCGTGCGGGTTTGAACGGAATCTCCGGTGCAATGTCTTGATGCGGTTGCCAGTGCGCAAGACGCACAACATCTTCTTCCCGAATCTGATACCCGTCCAGTTGCCGTAAAACTGCCTCAAGCAATATTTTTATCGAAAATGGCAATCGGTCAATGTGAACACCGCTAATCTGATTCAAGGCTTCGATCTTATAGTACACCAGCGACCGTCCATCGAAGGTCGTTTGGATCCTGGCATTAAAGGGGTCTTGCCTTATTTCCGTCAATATCATTCACCTCATCTTCCGAGTCAGAAAATCAACGACTCCATTGTAATCTACTTTGGCTAAATATTCGATCCCGCTTCCTGCAATGCTATAATCGTGCAGTACGATCTCGTCAGAAAGGTGTACCGACAACGATGGATTGGACTCAAAAAGTGGCCCAAGGGCGAACTTTTGCCATTATTTCTCATCCCGACGCAGGGAAGACCACCCTCACCGAAAAACTATTGCTGTTTGGTGGTGCCATCCGGGAAGCCGGGGCTGTTAAAGCGCGTCGAGCCCAGGCGCACGCCAGGTCAGACTGGATGGAAATCGAACAGCAACGCGGGATCTCGGTAACGTCCACGGTGCTTCAATTTCCTTACCGAGGGTATCGGATCAACCTTCTCGACACTCCAGGGCATCAAGACTTCAGCGAAGATACCTACCGAACTCTTTTGGCAGCGGACAGTGTGGTCATGGTCATTGATGCCGCTAAAGGGGTTGAGCCGCAAACAATTAAGTTGTTTGAAGTATGTCGGATGCGAAAGATCCCGGTGTTTACATTTTTTAACAAATTGGACCGCGAATCACGCGAGCCATGGGAGCTATTGGATGAAGTAGAGCATGTTCTGGGAATTGAGACCTATCCCATGAACTGGCCAGTGGGCATGGGTCTGGCCTTTCGCGGCATTTTTGACCGACAGCGTGCCATCTTTGAACAGTTTGACCGGCAACACCAAAAATTTCTTCACATCCCGTACCGGGATCTCTCCGATTTGCCGTCCGACCAAAAGGCTGACTTGGACGATGCTTTAGAGTTGTTAGACGGTGCCGGCAGTCGATTAGATCGGGGAAAAGTAGCCGCTGGGGAACAAAGTCCTGCTTTCTGGGGGAGTGCCATAGCCAATTTCGGTGTTCAAAACTTTTTGGACTACTTCGTAGATTTGGCGCCAGTTCCTATGCCGCGGCTTTCGGAAGATGGCTGGATTGAACCAACCCGAGAAATGTTTAGCGGATTTGTCTTTAAGATCCAGGCCAATATGAATCCTGCTCATCGCGATCGGGTGGCGTTTGTCCGAATTTGTTCGGGTCGTTTTGAGCGAGGTATGACAGTGATTCATGAGAGAAGCGGGCGGACTTTACGCTTGGCCCAACCCCAACAATTTTTGGCCGAAGAACGTCAAATTGTGGACGAAGCCTTTCCCGGAGACATCATCGGCTTGCACGATCCCGGAATTTTTGGCATTGGTGATACATTGAGCACCCAATCAGGAGTCAAATTTGTGGGATTCCCACGTTTCAGCCCTGCGCATTTTGCTGAGATTGAGTTAAAATATACCCTCAAACACAAGCAGTATCAACGAGGAATTGAGGAGCTTAGCGAAGAAGGATTGTTGCAAGTGTTTCGCAATCCTAATTTGGGCCCAGAAATTTACCTCGGCGTCGTGGGCCCGTTGCAGTTTGATGTGTTGACTTACCGACTGCAGCATGAATATGGGGTAGAGGTCAGTCTGCGCCCATTGGTCTACACGATGGCTCGATGGACAGTAGGTTCGCTATTGCCTGAAATTGGGCGTTTTGATCATGCGAAAATCGTGGCAGACCAAAATCATCATCCGGTCTTGCTAGTAGAGGACCAACGTACTTTGGACAAGATACAAGAGAAAAATCCCGGTGTGACGTTTTCGGAGGTTTCGGAAGTCCCCTAAAATTACTATGAGAGAAGGGCGAATTGGTGCGGTATCGCAGACTAGGCAAGGCAGGCATTAAAGTTTCAGAAATTGCGCTGGGCAGTTGGTTAACCTATGGAACCGTCACTGAACGGGAGATCGGATACGCCTGTGTGCAGAAAGCATACGAGTTGGGTATTAATCATTTCGACTGTGCCAATGTTTATGGCAGTGAACCCCATGCAGCAGAAATGTTTCTTCGTGACGCTTTGGCACCATTTAGCCGCGACTCCTATGTGCTAACCTCTAAAGCCTTTTGGCCCGTGGGTACGGGGCCCAATGACCGCGGTTTAAGTCGAAAGCACTTATTTTCGCAGGTTGACCAGTCTTTGAAAGCGTTAGGAACCGATTTTTTGGATATCTATTACTGTCACCGATATGATCCCGAGACTGAAGTTGAGGAAACGTTAGACGCACTCAACGATCTGGTGGTCCAAGGCAAGATTCTTTATGGCGGTATTAGCGAATGGCCGGTTGCAAAGATCAGTGAAGCGGTCAAAGTGACGGAAGTGCGAAGGTTACATAAGATTCGCGCCAGTCAACCGGTTTATAACATGCTGAATCGTTACATCGAGTCCGGGGTATTGACGGTTTGCGAAGAAAATGGCATTGGGTTGGTAGTGTTCTCACCATTAGGACAAGGCCTATTGACCGGCAAATATCAAAAGGGGCAGCCGCTACCTCAGGGCTCGCGAGCTACTACGCCTGGGGTACAAAATTTTATCACCCACATGTTAAATGATCAGACTTTGGAAAAAGTGGCGACATTGCAGTTACTGGCTCAAGAGATGGGAATCACGTTAAGTCAGTTGGCGTTGGCCTGGGTACTTCGCCAACCGGCCATTTCCAGTGCGCTAATTGGCGCCTCAAAGCCGGAGCAAATCGAGGAAAACGTTAAAGCGGTGGGGATAACACTAAGCGCTGAAACCTTACAGAGCATTGATTCTATCCTCTCCTAGCATAATTGTCGCGATTCCCCGTATGGATAAGCATAGGGGGGAACGTCATGGCAGCAACCACCAAGCGACCGACCAGTAATATGTGGCGGCAGTTCTCGAAAGGTTACCAGAGATTTATGGACCTCGTGCCCATGGTCTCTGGTACTCGCCTTTTTCTCGCTTCCACGGCAGGCATCTTGATAATCCTATCGTCCTCCTCGTGGGCCCATGACGTGGTGGTCGGGTATGGCTATGGCGCAGTAGTGTTTACCATTGTCAGTTGGCCCTTTGTGCCACATCTAATACGTCACCTGCGGTGGCCGCATTACCTTTTGACCCGGGCAGTCGGGCTCTTAATTCTGAGCATTTTGTCCGGGGCTCTAGGAGAAGTGATTTTGGGACACAATCCTCAAGCGGCTGGATTGCGTGAATTCAATTGGGGAATTGCCCAAAAGCTCTTGTGGCAATTCCCATTAGTACTTCCGGTAGAAAACTTACTACTGATTGGCATATTAGCCGCACTGTGGCGCTTGGCCCGTCCTCGCCGACCCTGGAGCATCATCTTGCTGGCAATAACCTCCGCTTTTGTTTTCGGCTTGTGGCATGTGCCATTTTGGGGATGGGGCACCTTATTGACCATTGGACTGACCGTGGTGCCTTGGGCTCTTTACATTGTCGTCACGGGAGACATAGTGGTGCCGGTGGCCACCCATTTGCTAATGGATGGATTGGCTATGGTCAGTAATTTTTCTCCGAGCCCTCTTTTGCGACATAGTGCATTGATTTTCGTTGTGATGGCCGCCTTGGTGTGGGCAGCACTTAGTTCGTGGTGGCAAGATCTTCGAGCGGCAAACCCCGGACCATGGTAATGGCTCCCGTCAAAACCGGCTTCGGCAAATCTTCCAAAGTGACCGTAATATTCAGGATTACTCGCTTCTGGGTAAATTCTTGTGCCGTCCCATCAATGGTAATGGTGCGATTGACTGGCACCATGGCCCGAAAGCGGTTTGACCACTCAGAAACTCGGTACCCTTGATTAAGCAAGGGCTCTATGAACCGGGTCACTAATCCCATCGTAAACATGCCATGGGCAATCACC
Source organism: Bacillota bacterium (assembly GCA_023381095.1). GTDB lineage: Bacteria > Bacillota > Sulfobacillia > Sulfobacillales > Sulfobacillaceae > Sulfobacillus_C. The sequence goes on along the minus strand of JAMCTO010000051.1, from coordinate 982 downwards.
CCGTCAAGACCATAGTACCGTGCTGCATCATCGTCAAAATGAATCGGGTTAAAATCTTCAGAGGCACCGGCATAACGCACTAAATCACTTCGGGTCACTCGGTGAACAACTGGTACCAGCAATGTCATAGTTGACCTCCTTTCAAGACTTCAAGACTGCCCCTCACGGGCAATGATGGTGCTTGTGGAAATAAACGCCACGACCTTGTCTTGATTGATTCCCTTGGTTTCTAGCGTCAAAAATGTTAACGGGCCGCGTGTCTTCACGTCGGTTAATCGACTGACTACTGTGATAACGTCCGTGGCAACTACAGGTTCACCATAGCGAAAGGTCTGTTCTCCATGTATTAGGCCTGCTTCGGGCAGATCTAGTCCCGGTATCGGCAGGCCATGCAAGGTAATCATGAAAGTAGGAGGGGCGACCACGTTGCGATATCCCGCGGCCCGTGCCGAATCGGCATCGCGATAGGGTTGATACTCTAGTCCTAGCGCTTCAACAAACCGGCGAATAGCGCCTGTTTCTATGACCTGAGAAAATGGTGGTGATTCGGTGCCTACAGGGGGAATATTCATGGAAGTGCCTCCAATGCCCGTGGTTAGTCTCTCGGCATTGTATAATAGGAATGTCAAGGTTGACAATGATGGGGGCATCCTATGAAATTAGATCCGGCGATACAGCGAATAATTATCGAGTGGACTGGATTGCCTGTCCGAGATTCTGACATTGACGCGGTATGCAAAGTTCTCTGGATTGCCAAGACGCTTCAACCATACCCCTTGAATCCGTTTTCTCCGGTTCCAGACATTCCCTCGGTGATGCGATAATGGGATATCTGGCAGAATTGGGACAAGGATTTCGATCCCACGCTCTCGATCCGCGCCAAGTGTTGGAAGAGGCGATTTCACAGATTGAAAGCCTTAATAGTGAGCTTTGCGCTTTTATTAATTTGGACTATGCCAATGCCCGCCAAGCAGCTTCGGCC
>JAMCTO010000050.1 GCA_023381095.1 Bacillota bacterium | reverse complement strand
GGGGGCGCGATACTGAATGATGCGTCGCAAGAACACCCGAGAGGGTCGGAGCGGTTCGTCTGCGACCGGGACAGTAGGCATTCAATGCCGAAGAATGTTGTGTGGAGGCCCATGATGGTGTAGGGGCAACCCGAGAGCCTGGGAGAGCCAACAGGAGACCGGAACTCCCCGGATTTATCCGTGGGGAGACTCAGAGAACAAGCACGGAAACACGCTTGACGATATATCATTTAAGGCCCGGGCAAAATCCAGAAGTTCTATCCTGGCCAAAATTTTCGGAGATCGTGCAAATTGCGCAAAAAAAGACATCGCGTTTCGACGATGTCTTTTTAGGTTGTCTGTCTAACGAAAATGGCAAGCCACCCAATGACCCGGGAAAGACTCTTTAATGATAGGCCGATCCACTTTACATTGCTCCTGAGCAATCGGGCAACGGGTGTGGAACCGGCAGCCGGCTGGGGGGTTAACCGGACTAGGCACATCACCCTGTAAAATAATGCGTTCTCTCTTTAACGTGGGATTCGGAATAGGGATAGCAGAAAATAGCGCTTCGGTATATGGATGCAACGGCTTGCGATAAATTTCTTCAGCATCGGCAATCTCGACCATGGCACCCAAATACATCACACCCACGCGGTCGGAAATATGGCGAATCACATTTAATCCATGCGCAATAAAGAGATAAGTCAAGCCGAATTCCTTCTGCAAGTCCTCTAATAAGTTAAGGATTTGAGATTGAATCGACACGTCGAGCGCCGAGACGGGTTCGTCCGCCACAATTAACTTCGGATTTAATGCCAACGCCCGGGCAATGCCCACCCGTTGCCGCTGTCCGCCAGAAAACTCATGCGGATAACGACGCATATGGTACGACGCTAACCCCACGACTTCAAGGAGTTCCTTAACCCGTTTTTCCCGTTCATGCCGATTGCCCATGTGATGGATGTCCAACGGTTCCTCAATGATTTCGCCCACCGACATGCGGGGATTCAAAGATCCAAACGGATCCTGAAAAATAATTTGCATCTCCCGTCGCAGCGCACGCATTTCGGATTTGGACAACTTCACAATTTCCTTGCCTTCAAATTTAATGGATCCCGAGGTCGGTTCAATCAAGCGCAAGACGGCGCGACCCGTCGTGGTTTTGCCGCATCCGGACTCCCCCACGAGTCCCAGGGTTTCTCCGCGCACTAAATCAAAACTTACCCCGTCCACAGCTTTGACATGGCCTACCACCCGAGAAAACAAGCCCCCGGTGATGGGAAAATATTTGGTCAGATCCCGCACCGATAATAAGACGTCATCCGATTGCGGCGGATCGTTCAGTATCGCGCTCACGAGGCCGCCTCCTTCCCTTCAGAATGGAGCCAGCAACTGACCTTGCGACCGTCACTGACCTCTGTCAATACCGGGGTTTCCTGTCGGCAAATATCCATCGCTTGGGGACAACGGGGAGCAAACGCACACCCTTGAGGCAGGTGCAACAGATTGGGGACGGTCCCTTCAATTACGTGAAGCTTTTCGTTGCTCACGACGTCCAATCGAGGAATAGATTCCAACAGTCCCACAGTGTAGGGATGCAACGGTTCACGAAACAAATCCACCGTAGAGCATTCCTCCACCACTCTTCCCGCGTACATCACCGCCACCCGATCGGTCATTTCCGCCACCACCCCTAAATCGTGGGTAATCAGCATAATCGCGGTGTGAAATTCTTGCTTTAATTTTCGCATCAAGTCCAATATTTGTGCTTGAATGGTCACATCCAAGGCGGTCGTCGGCTCGTCCGCAATCAATAATTTGGGATTGCAGGACAAAGCCATGGCGATCATCACCCGTTGCCGCATGCCACCCGACATTTGGTGCGGATATTCGCGGGATCGCCGTTCCGGCGACGGAATTCCCACCAACCGCAACATTTCCACCGCCCGATCAAACGCCGCTTTTTTGGTGAGTTTTTGGTGTAAGATCACGGCTTCCGCAATTTGGTCCCCGATGGTATACACAGGATTGAGGGACGTCATGGGTTCTTGAAAAATCATGGCAATATCATTGCCGCGAATTTTGCGCATTTGTTCCGGGGTTTTTTTCAGCAAATTGTCTCCTTGGAATAAAATTTCTCCGGCCACAATTTTCCCCGGCGGATTGGGCACCAACTGCATAATGGATAATGACGTCACACTCTTCCCGCACCCAGACTCCCCCACAATTCCCAGAGTCTCTTCGGCGTCAATATGAAAGCTAACCCCCTCCACCGATCGAACCACGCCCTCATCGGTGTAAAAATAGGTGCTTAAATTTTTGACGTCCAGAACCTTATCCGGCACACCGTTCTCTCCTTCCACCACTCGTCCAAATTTATCCGGTGCAACATTTCCGTTCTTGCCATGGTGAAGACAGATTCCGACAATAAACCCATTATACGAGCCTTGGATCCACTCGACAATGGTTATTCATTCCTAACGGATTTCTCCAATAGAATTTGAAGATATCGGTTGGGGATTCTCCAACCAATTTACAAAATCCTGCTCATTCATGATATTCAAATGCAAATCTTGTGCCTTAGTTAATTTCGCTCCCGGATCGGCGCCATAAATCACCAAGGAGGTTCTCGACGATACTGAAGACGACACTCGCCCCCCCATTTGGGTCACTAAGTTTTCGGCTTGTTTGCGAGTCCAGCGTTCAAAGGTACCTGTTAATACCACCGTGGCCCCTTGAAGAAGTCCGGACTCACTAGTTGTCTTTGGCTCTACAGTCTGAATCCCTAATTGTTTCAACTCGCCAATGACCTTAAGATTTACTGGTTGGGCAAAAAATTCGACCACGCTTTGGGCAATACGCTCCCCAACATCCGGTATCCCCTGCAGTGTTTCGCTAGAGGCGGCCATGAGTTGGTCCAAGGTACCAAAATGTTGCGCCAGAAGTCCGGCCACCCGTTCGCCAACAAATCGGATGCCAAGACCAAATAGCAGACGGGATAAGGGACGGTGCCGACTTTGCTCGATTCCCTCCAGCAAATTCGTTGCCAACTGTTCGCCAAATCGCGGCAGTGGCAACAAATCCCCGCGGGTTAACCGATACAAGTCAGCAACATTGTGGATTAATGACTGGTCCAACAGTAAATCTACGGTCTTCTCCCCCAGACCGTCAATATCCATCGCGTCTCGCGAGGCAAAATGTATGATGCTCTCACGCAACTGAGCCGGACATCCCATTCCCCCGGTACAACGATAAGCTGATTCTCCTATCTCCCGTACCACCGCCGATCCACATTCAGGGCAATAACTTGGCGGCATAAAGG
>JAMCTO010000049.1 GCA_023381095.1 Bacillota bacterium | reverse complement strand
GTTCCAGCCGCGGTATACGGTTTTAGCCAAGAGGTGGCGTCGCGAATTCGTGCCGCTATGTCGTTAGAAGACGCTGACACTGGTGGCATCGGAGGCACCCTGGCAGGTAATGCATTGTCATTGGCGGCCATGCGAGCAACTTTGTCAAGTGTGTTGACCTCGGAATTTTATGCGAAAGCAATTCCAATGGCGGAACGTTTTGTGGTCGGCGTCCAAGAAGTGATTAACCGGTACGATTTGCCATGGAATGTGACACGGTTAGGCAACCGCACAGAATATTGGTTTCGCAAAGCACCAGCTAGAAATGGAAGCGAGGCAGCCATGTCCCAAGATTCTCTCTTGGATCGGTATATGCACTTAGCATCGCTCAATCAAGGAATTCTTATGACACCATTTCATAATATGGCCCTAATATCGTCGACGACACCTGCCGATGCCGTCGACTATCACACATCGGCATTTGAAGAAATTGTCAAGGCGATTGTCCGATAACGGTGGTTTGATACAAAAAACAAGAGGAGACGTTGAGGACGTCCTCTCTTGTTCATTCTGAAGGCTTGGGTGTTAACCGACTGCGAAACATGCGGGGTCTTCTGCAAATAGATCCCCGGTCACTGCAAATGCGCGCGCACGGGATCCGCCGCATGCGAGAGAAAAATTGCAATGACTGCAATGTCCTTCCAACAACTCGGGATTGCGCAGATCCTGGAACAACTGGGAGTTGCGATAAATGCTGGTGAATGGCTCTAATCTAACGTTTCCCGCTGCCAAGGGAAGGTATCCGCTAGGATAGACTAAACCGGTATGATCGATAAAGGCAAATCCACGAGCTTCTTTCACGGCTTGGCGGCCTCCATGGAGTACCGGGTGCCTAGTGGCCAAAATGCGGTTATATTGGGGAGCACCCACGGCGGTTACTCGAAATGGCGAGGCCTCTGCGACGTCGGCGAGCCATTCCAACGTCTGTTCAGTTGCTCGCGCATCCAGACATTGATCAACCCGAGCGCGACCGGTGGGAATGATAAAGAAAAGTTCCCAGCTCGTGACTTTCAACGCGGACGCTAATTCCAGCATAGCCGGCAAGTAGAAGACGGTATCGGTGCCCACCGAGGTATTAACTTGAAGCCGCATGTCATTTTCGGTAATTGCATGCGCAATGTCGAGGGTGCGTTCCAATACCCCTTTGGTACCGCGAAATTTATCGTGGACTTCAGGAACAGGACCATCAATGCTCAGTGAAACGGAGGTAACTCCCAGTGACTTCCAGTGTTCAATAACATCAGGAGTCAATTTTGGGGTAACACTAGGAGCGACGGCAGTAGATAACCCAAGATTAATAGATTGAAGCAAGATATCATCTAGATCATCTCGCTCCAAGGGGTCGCCTCCGGTAAATACCATGACGGGCGGATGGGAAAAATTGTTGCGAATATCTTTTAACACAGGCCCAAATTCCTGTGTGGACATCTCTTCGGGGTTACGATGTCGGATTGCGCGAGCCCGGCAATGCTTACAGTGCAATTGGCAGGCTCGCGTCACTTCCCATGTCACTACATGAGGTTCGCGACTTAGATCGATCATGAGACAAAGTCCTTTCGGGTTCCGTATTTGTATTACTGTGCGGTAACGTTAATCGAACCTTCCATGTAATCCGGGGTAACCATAGGCCCACCCCAACCAGTGGATCCAGTGCCGCAGGGAGCTTCGCATTGCCAATCAAAAGTTCCGCTCTTAGATACTTTGAAGGTTGCTTTGACTGTTACTGTACCACCGGTAGGGGCAACCGGAATGGGCAAGTTGACATTGATTCCCGGCACCGTAAAGGTGTGGGAAATGTCTTGCGCGTTGACTGTGGTAACCGCCTTGCCATCCACCAATTCACTGCCGCTAACGGTTCCCGATACTTTGCTGTAAGGGGAATTGTTCGGTAGCGGTGCGGTACCATCATCGTGACTGATGATGGTCAATGTTACCGTCGATCCTTGAGGCGCTGACCATATTGACGGGGTATATTTCGGCCATCCTGGCTTTCCGTCCATTTTTCCGGTAAGGATGGTCATGGAGCGGGCTACAGTAACCGCTGCCGCCGGTTGGCTTACTGCTGGGGTAGAGGATGATCCGTTGGCCGCGGCGGTTCCGCATCCGGCAGCGAGGAGTACCGCAGCGGAGAGCAGTGCGGATTTAATGATGAATGAGCGATTGATGTGGACCAGCCTCCTTTAAAGTTAGTGTTGCCAGTAAACCCGTTGGTTTTGAATGTCTGCGGATACAGCGTAAACCATCGGGCGATGCCGCACACGGATCCTTGGTCGTATCTTCGAGGGATCCTAAGCATGGCATTAGTGTGGCCTATAGGTCCTTGTCAAATGACACCAAATGACTAGAAGCTGATCTATTTGGCCTAGTTGGAAGGGGCCCATGGGCCTGATAGCCATTTTGATATAGAATCGTGTAACCTCGGCACTCAAGTTTAGCGGTTTACGCAATATTCGACCCGGCTCTAACTGGCGTGCGCTAAGATGTGTTGGAGATT
>JAMCTO010000048.1:2745-5277 GCA_023381095.1 Bacillota bacterium | reverse complement strand
GGTTCGTCCACCCTCACGGATGGCAAAGCGGAGGCCTTCCTCCATAGCGATTGGAGCAATCAACTCTACCTCCATTTGAATATTGTCACCCGGCATGACCATCTCCACCCCTTCGGGAAGGTTCACAACACCGGTGACATCAGTGGTTCGGAAATAGAACTGCGGGCGGTAGCCGTTAAAAAACGGAGTGTGGCGACCCCCCTCTTCTTTAGACAATACGTAGACCTCAGCCTTGTATTTGGTGTGAGGATGAATGCTTCCCGGCTTTGCCAACACCTGGCCGCGCTCTACTTCTTCTTTGTCTATGCCGCGCAACAGGCAACCAATGTTGTCACCGGCAACTGCCTGGTCCAAGGTTTTACGAAACATTTCAACACCGGTGACCACGGACTTCTTGGCCTTTTCCACCAATCCAACGATTTCAATTTCTTCCCCCACTTTGATAGTGCCGCGCTCAACACGGCCGGTAACCACGGTGCCACGTCCTGTAATTGAGTGGGTGTCCTCAACCGGCATCAAAAAGGGCTTTTCCGTGTCACGTTCCGGGGTGGGAATGTAATCGTCAACAGCATCCATTAATTCCCAAACCTTACCGCACCATTGGCAATCACGCTTACCGCAGCCGCATTCTAGCGCCTTTAGAGCTGAGCCGGCAACAACCGGGATGTCATCGCCAGGAAATTCATACATGGACAGCAGTTCCCGCACTTCAATTTCTACAAGTTCCATCAATTCTGGGTCGTCCACCATATCCGCCTTGTTTAAGAACACGACAATGTTCGGCACACCCACCTGACGGGCAAGCAAAATGTGTTCGCGAGTCTGAGGCATCGGCCCATCAGCCGCTGACACCACTAAGATGGCGCCGTCCATCTGGGCCGCTCCCGTAATCATGTTTTTCACGTAGTCCGCGTGTCCTGGGCAGTCCACGTGGGCATAGTGGCGTTTGTCGGTTTCATATTCAACGTGCGCCGTGGCAATGGTAATTCCTCGCTCCCGCTCTTCCGGGGCTTTGTCGATTTGATCATAGGCGGTAAACTCGGCTTTGCCTTGGGTAGCCAGCACGCGTGTAATCGCTGCGGTCAATGTCGTCTTGCCGTGGTCAACGTGACCGATGGTTCCCACGTTAATGTGGGGCTTGGTGCGCTCATACTTCTTCTTAGCCATTGCGAATGAATCCTCCCTTGAGTTTTTCGGATACTTGCGCTACTTCCGCGCCTTGATGACTTGTTCAGTGACATGGCGCGGCGCTTCTTCGTAGTGCGCAAATTGCATAGTATATGTCCCCCGGCCTTGTGTCCGGGAGCGAAGGTCCGTGGCATAGCCAAACATTTCGGCCAATGGCACAAACCCATGAATGACTTGGACACCGCCCGCGCGAGGCTCCATTCCCTCGATACGCCCGCGGCGACTGTTCAGGTCACCAATCACATCGCCCATGTACTCTTCAGCGACGACAACCTCTACTGCCATGATTGGCTCTAGCAGAACAGGATTGGCCTTTTGAGCGGCCGCTTTAAAGCCCATGGATCCGGCTATTTTAAACGCCATTTCACTGGAGTCCACTTCATGATAGGACCCATCGAACAGCGTAGCACGGACATCTATGGTCGGGTAGCCGGCTAAAACACCGGTATCCAACGCCTCGCGAATGCCAGTCTCAACCGCCGGAATATATTCGCGGGGGACTACTCCTCCCACAATCTTGTTCACAAATTCAAAGCCGCTGCCGGGCTCTAGGGGTGCCACCCGTATCCATACGTGACCGTATTGTCCGCGACCACCAGTTTGGCGGATGAATTTGCCCTCCGCTTCGACCTCGCGGCGAATAGTCTCTTTGTAGGCCACCTGGGGCTTACCCACATTAGCTTGGACTTTGAATTCTCGGAGCAATCGATCCACGATAATTTCCAGATGCAGTTCTCCCATCCCGGAAATGATGGTTTGCCCGGTTTCCTGATCGGTGAACATGCGAAATGTGGGATCTTCTTCGGCAAGTTTGGACAAAGCCGTGCCCATCTTGTCTTGGTCGGCTTTGGTTTTCGGTTCAATCGCAACGGATATGACCGGTTCCGGAAAAATCATCGACTCAAGCAAAATGGGATCTTGTTCATCCGCAAGGGTATCCCCGGTAGTGGTATCCTTCAATCCCACAGCGGCAGCGATGTCTCCAGTGTACACGGTAGCAATCTCGGCACGATGGTTCGCGTGCATTTGTAGAATTCGGCCAATCCGTTCGCGACGTCCCTTAGTGACGTTGTATACGTACGAGCCTGAGCTAAGGGTACCAGAGTACACTCTAAAGAATGCCAATTTGCCGACAAAAGGATCTGTCATAATCTTGAACGCCAATGCGGAAAAGGGAGCATCGTCCGAGACTTCGCGGATGAGTTCGGTGCCGTCTACGGGCTTATGGCCCTTTACCGCGCCGATATCGAGCGGAGAAGGCAGGTAGTCCACCACCGCATTAACGTGGGAACCATCGGTCACGTTGACCACGGCAAGACGACATTGGCAATCACGCTTACCGCA
>JAMCTO010000048.1:1334-2735 GCA_023381095.1 Bacillota bacterium | reverse complement strand
CCGGCACCAAAGAATTGGTTAAGGTCCCCTTACGCAAAGCATGGCGAATTTCTTCGGTACTAATGGTTTCGCCTTCCAAGTACTTTTCCATCAAAGCGTCATCTTGGTCGGCACAGGCCTCTAGTAACATTTGGTGCCTTTCCTGGCAAACGTCCTCAAGATCTTCCGGAATGGGCTCGTACTCTCCACGAGTGCCTAAATCGTCCGTGTAAAAGTAGGCCTCCATCCGCACCAGGTCGACGATGCCGCGGAAAGTATCCTCTGCCCCCACGGGCCACTGTATCGCGATCGGATTGGATCCTAGCCGCGTGCGAATTTGGTTGACACACATTTCGAAGTCGGCGCCAATGATGTCCATCTTGTTAATGTATGCGATCCGCGGCACCCCATATTTATCGGCCTGCCGCCATACCGTTTCCGACTGCGGCTCCACCCCGCCCTTCGCGTCAAAAACGGCGATTGCGCCATCTAGAACACGTAAGGAGCGTTCTACCTCGACCGTAAAGTCAACTGAACACGGTTAAGGAGGAGAGTATTTCCGATGGCGAAGAAGAAGTATGAGCGCACCAAAAACGGCGATTGCGCCATCTAGAACGCGTAACGAGCGTTCTACTTCAACCGTGAAGTCCACGTGGCCGGGCGTGTCGATAATGTTAATGCGATGATTTTTCCATTGCGCCGTCGTGGCTGCCGAGGTAATGGTGATCCCACGTTCCTGCTCCTGAACCATCCAGTCCATAGTCGCGGTGCCTTCGTGCACTTCGCCGAGCTTATGCACAATCCCCGTATAGAACAAGATGCGTTCGGTAGTGGTGGTCTTCCCGGCATCAATGTGCGCCATGATCCCGATGTTGCGCGTACTTTGCAGCGAAAACGAGCGAGCCATAATCTAGGGAACTCCCTTCTACCAACGGTAATGCGCAAACGCTTTGTTAGATTCGGCCATCCGATGGGTTTCATCCCGTTTCTTTACAGCGCCCCCAGCACCCTGTGAGGCGTCAATCAATTCAGCAGCCAAGCGCTGTTCCATGGTACGTTCGCCTCTGGCCCGAGCATAATTGACGATCCAGCGTACCGCCAAAGAGGTGCGCCGAGTGACCCGCACTTCCATAGGTACTTGGTAAGTCGCCCCACCTACACGGCGCGGTTTTACTTCCAGTACCGGCTTGATGTTGTCCATCGCCTTCTTGAAAACCACTAGGGGCTCGGAACCGGTCTTGTCCTGAATGATGTCGAAGGCATCGTAAACCGCCTTCTCCGCTATTCCCTTCTTGCCGTCACACAACACCTGATTGGTCAGTTGAGTGACCAGGCGATTGCTATGAACCAGGTCCGGCGTGATCTCTCTTCGTGGAGGTGTTCCTCTTCTGGGCATCCGTCAGCTCCGTGTCGTGTGGCTCT
>JAMCTO010000048.1:0-1324 GCA_023381095.1 Bacillota bacterium | reverse complement strand
GCTTTTTTTGCCATGCTGCATCACCTTGTTGATTACCTGGGCAACCAGCGGACTCTGATAAACAGTATCCGGCGTGATTTCCCGAGGTGCAACCAATCCTCGCCTTGGCATCTTCTACCTCCTACTTCTTACCTACCGGCTGGTTTTTCTTGGCGCCGTACTTGGAACGACCCTGTTGCCGCTTTTGTACGCCACCGGTATCAAGCGTTCCTCGAATAATATGATACCGCACTCCTGGCAGGTCACGTACACGTCCACCTCGAACCAGCACCACTGAGTGTTCCTGCAAGTTGTGGCCAATTCCCGGGATATAAGCGGTAATCTCCTCACCATTGGTTAGTCGTACTCGAGCTACTTTCCGCAGTGCGGAATTTGGCTTTTTGGGCGTCACGGTTTTAACACTCACGCAAACTCCCCGTTTTTGCGGATTGCTCCGCAAAGCCGGGGCTGTTGATTTTTTATGAGACTTTTTGCGTCCATGGCGAATCAATTGGTTGATTGTTGGCACAGCATCATCCCCCTTCCTTTGGGTTGGCTGGTTTCGGCGCAATCACGGTGGCGCATGCTGCGCCAACCTGAATGCCGCATAACCGACCAAGTTCGGTCATACTATCAATATAGCCCAGCGGCACTCCCCGAGTCTGTGTAGCCTTCACCACTTCTGCCACCATTTTGGCGTCCGCATCCTGAGCAACGTATACTCGTACTGCCTTATTCTGGCTAATTTTTTTTAAAGTCTCTCGTGTTCCGACAACACGTTGCCGGGGATCCCGTAATACATCGGTTTCCATTTATTATCCTCCCGGCTAAAAAGCCTGAGACACACTCGAATAGTTTATCACCGGGAAGAGGGCGTGTCAATTGCACGCCCTCTTCTTTTCGTTTATCGGTAGAGCTTGGTTTCGCTTTCTTCAGCCACGCCATCGGCCTCGGTATGAATCACCACATTACGATACCGCGACATCCCCGTCCCCGCCGGCACCAGCTTGCCAATTATCACGTTCTCCTTGAGTCCCAGTAGCGGATCCCGTTTGCCCTTAATCGAAGCCTCAGTTAAAACTCGGGTGGTTTCTTGGAATGATGCCGCCGATAAGAAAGAGTCGGTGGCCAGCGAAGCTTTGGTGATTCCCAACACCACGGGTTTAGCGACAGCAGGAGGCAAGCCTTTACCCATCACTTCAGCGTTGGCATCTTCGAAATCGAAGCGGTCGACCAATGCTCCCGGCAGCAAATGGGTGGCTCCTGCCTCATCCACTTTGACTTTGCGCATCATTTGCCGCACCATAACCTCAATGTGCTTGTCATTGATGTCCACACCTTGAAC
>JAMCTO010000047.1:1167-3027 GCA_023381095.1 Bacillota bacterium | reverse complement strand
ATTTCCAGTGCCTGCTGGAATGACACCGAAAATGGCCCGTCCTTGGGGCATGAGGCCATTAATCACTTCATGGTGGGTGCCGTCACCCCCTAGTGAAATAACGGTTATGTTTTCGTCGTCGGCCACTGCTCGAGCCAGTTCAGTTGCGTGACCAGGCCGTTCGGTGCGCTGAACTTCGATACCCAAGGCCTCAATTTTTGGCTGCAATTCATGATAAATACGTTCTCCCTTGCCGTTTCCGGCAGCTGGATTATAGATAATCAGTGCACGCGTGCTAATAGTAACTCCCCCATTGGATTCTTCAAGTTGCCGATGAAAAAAATTCGACATCTAGGTGGGAGTTCCTGCTATCGTAACAGGTTGCGACACACGCGAATTTCATCTTTGTATTCGTGCTCGTTGTTGACAGGCGTCTCTAAATAAAATGGAATCTTTTCGAGTCGTGCATCGTTTATGATTTGTCCCAACATTTCCAGCTCCATGGCCCCCTGCCCAATTAATTCATGACGGTCTTTATGCGAGTTAAACGGGACTTTGCTGTCATTAAAATGGATGGCCTGCAGTCTGGTCATGTATTCGGGATTGTCAAATCCGGAAAATTGGGTTGGGTTTTGTGGATCCAGAATACCGGCAGCGAAGGCATGCTGGGTGTCAAAGCAAAATCCCACTTGATCCTCATCAAATGGCTCCACAATAGTGAGCAGCTGGTCCAGCGTAGTGCCGAGCTCAGAACCCTGGCCAGCGGTGTTTTCGACCAAGATTGCCACGCCCTGGGTGGTGTTCTTTTCCAGCACAAGCCGTAGGGCTTGGTGCATGCGGTCAATGCCAAATTCTACCCCGTTCCCCTTGTGTTTGCCACAGTGTACGACCACGCCATACGTACCTCGTGCCTCGGCGATAACCAAATCTTGCACCAAGGCGTCCACTGATAAATTAAACAGTTCCTCTTCTGGGCTTGCAAGATTGATCAAATAGGGGGTGTGTCCCACCGCAACCAAGTCCAACTCTTTCATTAAGGCCTTGCCACGAGCAGCGTCATTGCGATCCAGAGGTTTGGCGCCGCGAAATCCTCGGGGATTTTTTGTGAAATATTGAAAACACGTGGCCCCCAATTCCGGTGCCGTTTGCACCGTTTTGGTAAAGCCCTTGGCCACACTCAGGTGACAACCAATGCGCATAATATTAGCTCCCTGTCGTTTACACGTTGACAATATGATGCCGGAGTCTCCTTATACTCGTCAAGTTTTGCCGAGGTGACCAGGTGGGGACCGTTATCCAGCAAATGCCATGGCGATATGAATATTTTAAGAAGGATTTTGCCTTGAACAGCGAGAACCAATAGAAGACATCGTGTAGGGAAGGATGGTGGTCTTAGTGACCGCGAAATATTGGACCTATCAGGAAATGTGGGACGCACTCAATGGATGGCAAGAAGAATTTCCTGAATTAATGACGGTTTCTGTGTTGACCACGAGTCGTGAAGGTCGGGAATTGCCGGTGGTGGCGCTGACCGATCGCCGTACCGGGGACCATAATATCAAGCCTGCATTGCTGGTCGATGCCAACATACATGCTGGCGAAGTGGCCGGGAATGCGGCTGCCATGTTTTTTATTGAACGATTACTGCGCAGTTATGGCCATCAGAGCGATCTGACCGAGCTTATCAGCACTCGTGCCACATATATTGTGCCGCGTCTGGCCGTTGACGGCGCCGAATTGTATTTAACTACACCGCATCGACTGCGTTCCAGCCCGCGCCTATATCCCTACTCAGAGTCTCCGCATGGCTGGGTTCCCCAGGACGTTAACGGAGACGGATGGATTCTGTCCTTGCGAATTCCGGCAAAGGACGGAGCCTTT
>JAMCTO010000047.1:0-1157 GCA_023381095.1 Bacillota bacterium | reverse complement strand
GCGGCACCTATTATCATGTTTTTGTTGAGGGTCGTATTGATCCGACTACCCGAATGGGTAAAATGCCGGCCTTGGCCCAAATGAAGCTGAGCCGCCGTGAAGGGATGGATTTCAACCGTAACTTTCCGATAAGGTGGGCGGGAGAAAGTGGCCAGCCTGGTGCTGGACCATTTCCATTATCGGAACCAGAAATCTATGGATTGGCGAAATTTGTGGAGGCTCACCCTAATATTGCGGCCTACGTTGCGCTTCACACCTCAGGCGGTGTGATTCTACGCCAACCCTCGACCGGGGCTGACACCGTGTTGTCGGAAACAGACCGCGAATTATTTACCCGTGTTGCGGAAATTGGGGAAAAGGTCAGCGGATATTTTGCTCGGTCCAACCACCGTGCGTTTGCCTCTGGCCACGAGAAAATTTTAATGCCGGGCGCTGCAGATGATTGGATGTACGACCATCAAGGAGTTTTGGCTTTCACAGTAGAAATATGGAATCTAGCCCATGCGGCGGGAGCACGCGGGTATGCGGAGCATGGGGTTTCTGAATTGATGAAGCGGACATTAGAGCAAGAACGGGATGATTTGCGAAAGATCTATGCCTTTGTCGATCGCGAAGAAATCGAAGAGGGGTTTTTCCCGTGGACCCCCATGGATCATCCCGATTTGGGACCAGTGGAAATTGGAGGTTTAAATCCGAAATATTTGGTGCAAAATCCCCCTTTGCGGTTTTTGCCGCGGGAATGTGAACGGGTATCGGCGTTTTTGGAGCGATTGGGGCTGTCACTGCCACAGTTAACCATCGGATCTGTGTGGTCTACGGAAGAGGGCCCTGGGATCTATCGTGTGGTGGCTGAGGTGATTAACCAAGGATATCTTCCGACCTCAAGTACTGCCAAGGGCAAAGAGCTTGGTGCAACAGGAATTGCCGCCTATATTGAAGATGCTGACATTGTGGAGGGGCAATCTCCGACCATCGTAGGCCATCTAGATGGCTATGGAGATCAAGGCTCGTATGCGCCGCCGACCAGTCAAAGAGGATATGCACAATGGGTCGTCAAGGCGCAATCGGGCTCGGTGCTAACCATCGTGTTCTCGGCCCCGCGGGGTGGACGGGCAGCTACCACGGTAACGTTAGTCTAAAATTGCGGCGCATACGAG
>JAMCTO010000046.1 GCA_023381095.1 Bacillota bacterium | reverse complement strand
AACAAACCCAGTAACCCCTGGTGTGTTTCTTACCACATACCAGGAATCATCTGTCATAATCATTTCGACCATGACATAGCCCGGGAAGACCTTCTTTTTAACAAGTTTCTTTTTCCCGTCTTTGACTTCAAGTTCTTCTTCCATGGGAACCATGATCCGGAAGATCTTGTCTTCCATTCCCATTGACTCCACCCTATGCTCCAGATTGGCTTTCACCTTATTTTCGTACCCGGAGTAGGTATGAATCACAAACCAGCCCTTTTCCACGCTTCAAGCCGCCTTCCCACAAAAAAATTCGCCATTCTGGCGTCGAGGCGATTCTATCAGCGGATAAACAGGTTGAGCCCTAGGTTGAAGATTGCGTCAAGACCGGCAATGATAAGAGCCACAAGTAAGGAAAACCCGACAACAAACCCTGTGTATGACAGTGTCTGTTTCGGCGTTGGCCAAACCACCTTTTTCAGCTCTGACCGGACTTCCCGCAGGTACTTACGGGACTTTGCTCCACTGGATAGAGTGGTACTTCCCTTGGCTTCCATCCTCGTCCCCATTTCCGCTTGCGTTCAACAATGGTTATCGCGTTTCGCGATGCATTGTATGGGTTCGGCACCACCGACAATATTTTCGACGTTCCAACCGATTTGGGTCATTCTTCTTGTTTTTTGTGGTCGTGTAGTTGCGACGCTTGCACTCGCCACAGGCCAATGTAATGATCGTCCGCATGTGTCGTTAACCTCCCGTCATGCGGAAGGATTTTAGCACACGAGAACCTCTCTGTCAATGACGGCGAGTACGTCTATGTCTCCATTGCACTGCGCAAAATTTAGCTGCCGTGGCGATGATTTTGTTTCCATAAAAATGAGGCTGCAGCCAGGGCTTGTGTCGGTGACAATGATCCAGGATTATTTTGCGGCATATTCGCTTGAATGAACTGCTCTAAATCACTGAACTGGGAAAAGCCTTGAACGGATGAGTTGGGTCCCCATAGTGCAGGTCCGGTATTGCCCTGTCCATTTTTCCCATGGCATACGTAACAAGTCGTCGAGAACAGTGTCCGCCCTTGGGATACCAATGCCGCATCATATTGCACCGTAGAATTTGTCGCACCGTTTGAAGATGCCTGTCCGCATCCCGCCAAGAGCAACGGTAACAGTCCTAAACCCACCAACCACGCCTTCATTCGTTGTTCTCCACCTTTCGTAAGCAAATCTTAAGGCAAGCAAATGCTTTGCTGCCCATCTTATCACAAGCTCCCCGAATATCCTCGCGCTGAATTTTTCCCACGAAAACAACGCCCGCACAGGTACCCTGTGCAGGCATTTCCCCGATTCTGTATCGGTCAATGGACCTTAGAGTAGGCTCTGCCACTTAGTGAGTCATCGGCATCTGAAAAACCCGGCTCGTGAAGAAATCTTCCGGTTCCAATGTCATTAATTCTTTTCGGGAAACCTGCCCGCCCTTGGCAAATAGCCGATTGGCCTGACGCAAACGCGCACGGTCTAAAGCATTGCGTATACTCCGAGCGTTGGCAAAGTCTGGCTGTTGCCGCCGCCTCGCTATATACTGGCCTAAGGCATCCTTGGCCTCGGCACTTAATTCATAATGTTGCTGTGCCAGCATGAGTTCCCCAATGGCCAACAGCTCATCTTCGCCATAATCCGGAAAATCGACATGATGGGCAATTCGTGACCGGATTCCTGGATTTGATTTAAAAAACTGCTCCATGCGATCTTTGTATCCTGCTAAAATAACCACTAAATCGTCGCGTTGATTTTCCATCACCTGAAGAAGGATTTCGATGGTTTCTTGGCCGTAATCCCGCTCATTTTCCTGACGATATAGATAGTAGGCCTCATCAATGAACAATACTCCGCCCATCGCACGCTTAAGCACTTCTTTTGTCTTCGGCGCTGTATGTCCAATGTACTGCCCTACTAAGTCATCGCGAGTCACGGCTACCAGATGTCCCTTGCGCGAGTACCCCAAACGGTGCAATATCTCTGCCATGCGCATAGCTACTGTGGTTTTTCCGGTGCCAGGGTTTCCGGTAAAAGACATATGCAATGATGGCGGTTCCGCCGACAAATTTAGCCGTCGCCGCAATTGATCAACCAATAATAGCGCAGCAATTTCGCGAATTCGGGTTTTTACCGGATAAAGACCCACCAAGTCTTGATCCAATTGTGCCAGTATCTCCAACACATGAGATTCGTTGAGTGCTTGATCAAAGTCTACAGTGTCTTCAACTCGATATAGTTCGTCTGTCATTGCTCACGCCCCATCGTCCCCATTATGAATGGGCCATCGGTTATAGCCGTGGTGCAGCGGTGTCAATTGCTTGCCGCATTTGCTTGATTATGATCTGGCGGTTGTGTACGCCGAAGATGGCACTTCCCGCCACAAATGCGTTGGCACCAGCTTCGCTCATCACACCGGCGGTTGTTACATTAATACCACCGTCCACCTCAATCAGCACCTCAGCATGACCAGTCGCATCGAGCCATTCTCGAAGTTTCTGGACTTTTGGTACTGTGGCGGGAATAAATTTTTGTCCGCCAAACCCTGGGTTCACGGTCATTATTAAAACAAAGTCCAAATCGTCCAAGATATACTCCAGCACATTGAGAGGTGTTGAGGGATTCAAGGCCACCCCTGCCCGTACATTGGCTTCTCGAATGACCTGTAATGTCCGGTGAATATGAGGAGTTGCTTCCGCATGAAACGATATGCTGCTAGCGCCTGCCTTGATAAAGTCCGGAATATAGGCTTCCGGCGCCACGATCATCAAATGCACGTCTAACGGTGTAGGAGTAACCGTTTTTAGCCACTCGACAACAATTGGCCCCATCGTAATGTTCGGCACAAATTGACCGTCCATCACATCTACGTGAATCCAATCGGCTCCATAACCGACCACCTCTGTTACCTCATCGCCCAATTTCGCGAAGTTCGCCGATAAGATAGAGGGCGCAATTAACCGCAAAGATTCCATTGCCACGCCTGTTCAGAAACGCCATAGTCACTGGGTCGCCTCCAAACAGCTCCTTTCCTGCAAAGTTTAGCTACTCTAGTCTAGAGTTGCTCAATCATCAACTCTTCGCGACGAAAACTGTGGTCTAAAAACGCAATCATACTTGCCACTAGTATACGCGATACGCTAACGGGATCATAATGCAGCGCATCAAGGTGACTTTTCACTTCATCTCCTAGCAAATGGCGGTCAGATACCATCTCGACTAGTGAATGCAATGCAGATTGCTGGGTGGACCCTGATAAGGTCGCAATCTCCATCTCTTCGCCTACAATAGTATCGTGGTGATGATCGGCCTTAATTAGACCCAAGTGACCGCCCAACGCCAACCATTTAACTAGGCGCCGTTTGTTTCGGCGCAATCTTTCCGCAAACAAAACCCGTACTGGCTCTGGATTCTCCAACGAAGGGATTGTTTCGTAGTCCGGCATATAATGAATCACAATATCAGCAAATGCCTTTTGAGGTTCGATAAAACGTTCTACATCAGGACGTCGACGCTCAATCTCGGCCAAAACCTCTTCAGGTGTATACCCTCGAGCCCCTGAGTCGCGACGCACTTTCCACTGCACCCGTAAATCATCATGGGTGTCAAAATATACGCTCAAGTCCAAGGCTTCTCGAAGACGCGCCAAATATAGGGTGTGTAAGCCTTCTAAAATAATAAAATCGCGTGGCCGCACCTCTTCGGGAGGGCCGAACATCCCCGTAGTATGGTCGTAGGTCGGTTTAACAATGGTATGGCCATTGCGCAATGCCCAGACATGATCGACCAACA
This sequence comes from Bacillota bacterium, assembly GCA_023381095.1. Lineage (GTDB taxonomy): Bacteria > Bacillota > Sulfobacillia > Sulfobacillales > Sulfobacillaceae > Sulfobacillus_C. The sequence continues at coordinate 6,592 of JAMCTO010000046.1, read as the reverse complement.
AGCCAAGATTGTTCGCCTTCCATGGATTAAGCGCCGTCACCCCAATCATATTGCGTTCATTACGATCCAGCGAATGATAGTCGTCTAGAGAGATTACCGAAACCCGTTCGGGTCCTAATATTTCCCGTAATGCTTCGGCATAGGTGGATTTCCCCGCACCGCTATCTCCCGAAATTCCTACCATCGTCACCCGACGCCTTGCCACCATCTCGACCATCCTTTCTCAACTTTGATCCTCATTTCACAATCTTGGCAAATAGATCACTTCATAGGGGGACGCCTATATTCCCCTCACTTCACCATGTGCTGGAATTTGCTATGGGAGTAAACCGTTTGCCAAGAATTACTTCATGAAATTTTCTCACAATTATCAGGGACAACGCACTATTTGGCATCACCCAATAGAGCTAATTTTCTGGGAATCGTTTGCTCTATTTTACGAAACCAAACCGCGTTCCAGTACATTTTTCCCTCAATTGTCTAAAACGGGAGGTGAACAGTAGAATTTCTGCTATGATTCGCTCTCTACTCGATAGTGGTCGTGCAAAAATTTCTCGGGGCGTCCGGCTCGCACTGTCTTAAAAAAGCTTTGATTGGTCACTAAATCGGCAGCATCAGACTCTATGGATCCCCAAGGCCCATCGGGTACCCAATCATCGACCAAATCTGTTTGGCGGAGTTCCTTGCCATCGATAGGATGTCCCCGCCACAATAGCCATTTTGTTTTCCGTGTCCCTAGCAATAACCGCAGTGTCTTTTGCACCGAGTTCGGGGGTGTCACCCCCATTCGGATCATGGGTAGTCCGATGGTCATCGGCAATCTAGCCTGACGCCAGTCAGTGACGAGAGCCAGCGCCAGCCCACCGCCCCACACCGCTCCAGTCAACCGGGATATAGTCAAATGCGGATGGTCGAGAACCTGATTTAGCGCCGTCTCCATGACCTGTAAGGCGTCCCTCCGTTGGTTCACATCTAGGGTTTTCCATTGTTTGAGATCGAACCCTGCACAAAAATGGTCTCCTTCCCCCCGGAACATCAACGGCAACGTCCTATCAACCCCGCGCACTGTCTCCGCCAAGGCATGCCACCCATCCGTATCTAGTGCATTACGCCCCTGGGGGTAGTTTAATATCACTTCTGTGCAGTAAGGGTGCTGGACGCAAGCAATCCGCATTGATGACCCTCCGCTGAAAATGTTTATATGGATGATTATACCGCGGATTTTATGCGGACGCCCCTATTAACGGCACCATAAGCGGATACTATCAATTTCCACCGAAGCAAATTGCCTTCAATCCTTGTCTCGTACCCGCTGCCGGGGATCAATATAAAAGGCCAAAACACCGTCAGCAATTCCTACAACTAGGCCTACCGCCACCGCGATTGCACCGCTCCACAGATACCCGTAATGGTAGACGGGCATATTAGGCGCATAGAAAAATGAGAAATAGACACTACAGACACCGCCTGCCGCGACAAAGCCAATCAGTCCTCTTCCATACGCTGACAAGTACCCACCGAACACCTCATCACCCAAATAGCCAATGACGCCAATCAAGACCGCAACAATCGCCATTCCCCCGTAAGTAACTGGAGGAACGACACGAAGTGAGTCTTTCAAAGCCCAAATGGCAAGAAAGGACACAATAGTTCGGGTAATCGCTCCTCTCCAGTTCACCACCATTCAACTCCTTAAAAGAATTTAGTTGGCACCTATAATCCCATTGCGGGTCAGACTCTCGCCAAGGAAGGATTTATGTCATCTTCAATATGACTGATATCGGAAAAAACTATACATCGATATCGCATCGGTATAGCCACGTCGGACCAGGGCATGATAAAACCCAACATGGTTAAAGCCAGGGAGGAAATTCTCATGACCAATAGCATTAAACTGGCCGGGGGACTTGTAGGGTCCGCCCTTTGGATTGCAGGGTGCGGTGGCATGGCGAGACAACCCACACACCATAAATCGCCTAGCCAAGTCGTTACCGTCAACAATACCAAAAATCCCTTACTGTCCAAGCAGCCTAACCACGCTAAAAACAAGAAAGTTACCAGCGCCACCAAAATCGCCGTGGACACCAAAGCCATTGCCCGAGGTCAAACTCTTTTTAGTCGCAAGTGTGCCGTTTGCCACGGAGTCAACGGTGTTGGAACCCAAACCGCCCCACGGTTGGAAGCGCCCAGTGGGGTCGCCAGCAGCTTCCAGACAGAAATCAGTCTCCGTACCTTCATTCTGGAACAGATGCCTGCGAACGCACCGGGTTCCTTGAGCCATCAACAATCCCGGGATGTGACTGCGTACGTTTGGCACATTGCGGAAAGCAAGTAGCACCATCGACAGGAACTCAACAAAACCATCCCAGGGCATTTATTGCCTGATTCAAGAATTCGCCGTGAATAGGAGAATTTTTGTATCAACACCGTGGATCCTTAGTAGTTTGGTCCTGCAAATGGACTGTCGCATTCCGTCGCGCGGGATAATGGGGTTTCTGTATCATTGGAACCAAAAATCGGAATAAGTCGTCTATCGACCAGAAGTGCGGTTATAGATAGGTTGTTGACGTTATCTAAAGACCCCAACTGGCGGCAGGTGATCGCCGATTCCGCATCCCTGAGTTTCTATAGCCATTCCTGGGATTCGTTGTGGGGCAACGGGTTCAAGCTTATTCCGGTTGTCGGGGCGGTTGCTACAGGAACCCCGATACCACGCGTACACCTCAGGCGTGGATTTAGTCATTATCCAGCAGATCTTGAATCACAGCAGTTCCGGGACGACGTTGGCATATATCGGGATTCGCCGGGAAGACCGCGATGCAGTGTATTTGGGGCTCAATCTTTAAGGGCATGATCCGCCTAACGGATGACCTCATGATGTGCTGTGGAGTCCGGCAGGACAATGAAGCAGGGAGAGGGGCGTGGACGTCCTCCCCAAAGATCGGTGTTCGGCGCAGGTATGGAGCCAGCGCCGCACGGCACCACGGACCCCAGGAAACAATTCCGGGGTCTGCCGTCAACGGTGCCTGTTCGATTAGGGCGAAAGCGCTCCGCACCCGATTTGTCAGCGGTGTGCAAAGATTACGAGGGCCTACGCCCAAGGAACCAAAACCTCAAGCCTTGCGGTTCCCTAGACTGGGCCCATCGTCAACGATCCTGGCCTTCGTTGTCATACTCCATCAGTCTCTCCGATCATGGACTCGGATTCAGAGGGTTGCTTAGTGGCCATCGTAGTGGTGCTATACGCGTCTACCATGGAAGTCGGCACAAAAACCCATGCCCCACGTCTTTGGCTTGGCCACGCCTTGGACGAAACCCATTTGGCCAAGATCGATTCGGCTATGCCGATTTTGCTAGCGGCTTCAGGTAGACATGTCCATCCTTCTAATTGAGGCCAATACAAAGTCCACGCAATGCCAGAGTCCGACAGGTGAAGCCATTCGCTGGTCTCTTTGACGGCACTGACGGTCAGTGTACGCATGGCCCGGCTTGCGGCCATGTATAATCGGCGGGCTGGTAGATATTCGGGCGTATTCGTCAAAATGGCGGTTTGGGAGCCTGTCGATGCCGATGATTTGGGATAGTTTACCGAATCAGCGTCTACTATCCAGACATGGTCACATTCCAACCCATGAATGTGTCCAGGAACACTGATGCCGATAGTGTGGGGCTGCCACGGATCGCCATGCGTAAGGTCTGTTATTGGTACTGCAACTTGAGCCAGTTGGTCTGCCCACGTTTGCGCTAGAGCGGAGTTCGGGGCGACAAGTAGTGCGGTTTCATTAGCAATATGGTGATTTCTAGCCCATTCGACCACTGCTTGGACTTGGGATGACTGGTCGGAATGCAGCCAACCTGTGACGGGAGTGTCGTCCCAGTCCAGTGCTTTCCATGGGGAAGCGTCGGCTCGCCAACGACTGCGCAAGGCATTCAGCAATCGAATAATCGCTGGTGTGGAACGGTAGTTGGTCTCTAACGTTACGATGGTGGGGGGCGTGGTGTCGTCAAAGAGTGTTGCCCACGAGCTATTGGCAGGTCGTACGTCGGATAACTGATCACGATCTCCGATGACTGTCCATGCTGCTGCGTTATAATAGGCTCGGAGCGCGACCGCTAACGCTGGAGTAATTAACTCGCCTTCGTCAATAATCACCACATCGGCAGGAATCTTGGGCTTCACAGAGCTGGGTCCCTGGGCAGTTAGCCACACCAAAGCCGGTAAATCATCCGGTGTCAGTACAGCGTGGGGATCCCACAACTGTAATTGTCCTTCATACAGTGCTTGAGCATTCCATTGCACGGTCCATTCGCTAGCTAAACGAGAGATTATGGTACTGACAGCCGTCGTGCGCCTAACCTTTTGTTCCGATGCGGCCGAATGTTTTGTTGTGATAGGCTCTTGCTGGATAACGGCTTGGATACGTCGGTTCAGTGCATCAAACACTCGTTGCTTCCACTGTGCTGGCGATTCGTGAGCGGCGTCTTGGATGGCTTGTATGAGGATATCATCTGGGATTTCTAATTGCCACCGTCTTTGTGTATCTTTTTCTTTAGCCTCACGTTTCCGTGGCAGTTTTTGCACTAAGCGCGAAGCTTCCGCATTTCGCCATGCGGTGATCGCTTCAGCAATCCATTGCATCCATTCCTGGGTATGGCGCATTGGGGCGGCTTGAGTATGCAAGTCGGACAGTTTTAGGCCTGCTTGTTGTTGTAGCCACTGACTAGGCGTCATCGTATGGAAGGCAGTAGCACCAAATTCCCGAGCGATCATCGGAGTAAAATAACTTTCAAAAGTTTGTGAAGGCACTAACCATAATACCGATCGGTACTTAGTCGTGGCTTCGGGATCACCCAGTGCGCGTACTAATCGCAAAATCCCAACTTCAGTTTTTCCAGTACCCGGTCCGCCTTCAATAACGAGCGGGGTGTGCCATGGTAGAAAAACGGCCTCGCGTTGAGCGTGTGCAATTGTTTCCAACATATCTCGGGCTTCGTGCGTAGAGACGCGTGAACGCAAGCGATTTAGAACAAAGTCTGCCCACGGTGTCTGCAATGTTCCATCATCGCCTCTCACCGTGCGAAAACCCAGAGGAACTTTTTTACTCGATTATCAGGGAATTGCTCTGGAGAATAGCCTTGGAAGGTTATTCTTTTTCCGTCCTAAATGGCCTACGTTAAAGTTCAAAAATTACAAACCCGTACTAAGCTTGATCGTACATTATGGGAATAGAGAGACACAAAATTTAAGAACCAGATTACGACAGTTCCCCAATAGGCCCCCTCTTGCATGACAGTCTTGTCCTCGCTCTCTTCAGAAGACCTTTCTGGGTACTGGTCTGCTTCCGATTCTCCCTCTGAGTCGTTGTTGACCGCTGCATGGGTGACAGACGCGTCTTCTGCGTCTAACGGAGAGGCATTGCCCCCCCCCTCGTCTCGCTTTGCCCCGCATAATCTCTGCCCAATGGAACCTAGTCAGTCGTATTTTGGCAAGAGACACGACAGCGTCTTCCCATTGGAGTCGGGCCACGTCCGGATACGCACGCCCTAGCTCGTTGAGCTCAGTGCCCACCGACTCATTACCTGTCAAAGTGGCCCACACCACATAAGGGCGGCCTTCAACCTGCATCGGAACATCAGTCCCCAGGCACTGCGTCAAAGCCCAGTGACCGCTAAGAGAGACTATTCTCTCCCTTGGGTTTTCGCCTGACATCAGCCGTTACTCTGCCGGCAGCGGCTGGAGTCCATTCCAGCCAAACAACAGGGTATATTCGATAAACGGCAGGTCATAGGCGTTGCGTCCCATTGTTTCGGAATCCTTGACGGGTGCGATACCCTGTCGCACCTCCAACCGATCTCCGGCATCCCCGCTAGGACTAACCGCTTGGATGACCAAATGCCGCTTCTCGATTGGAATGCGTTGGCCCGCGATATAAATCGGAGTCCATGCGGCCAATCGGCCCGTCGACGAAAATACCACCGTCTCAACATAACCTCGATCGTGACGGTGCTCCCATACCATGCCGGGCCTCGCTGCCCATACCACAATGTCTGTCTCCAGCCCATAGTGCGTGGACGTAGTCATCGTTAACCGCGGCCGAACAAAAGTCCGGGCTGGCCCGATCCAACTCTGACCTACGTCCACCGACAACACATCCCATTCGACAGTACCCACTCTATTACTCACGAAACTCTTCCTCAAATTGTAGGAATTGTTCTAAACGATCGACCTTTGACGTATTCTCTCTGTGCCCATCCCTTTCCTCTTTTCCATACGACCTTTCTTCTTGACTGCGGTAAGAGAGGCATGAATAATGCCAGAAGAAATCGCACTAGTATGCGGCTTATAATACGTCCAGGCATTGGGATCAGGGAAAGATGGCAACTGTCCTTGAGGAATGTGCTTCCAAAGATCTTGCATCGCATCCCAGAGTATCGTTTCCTGTGCTAGCAACGTCTGCGCCACCCGCTCAACATCCTGGCGATAACGGGCAATACACTCACAAGCCACGGCCATGCCTTGATCCAAAATCCGGGAAACCCGCTCTTGAATGGCCACCCAGTCAATGTGATCGGTCATGGCCAACCCCCATGA
>JAMCTO010000045.1:3581-3958 GCA_023381095.1 Bacillota bacterium | reverse complement strand
TTCCGCAGGAGGATAATCATGCTATTTCGCAAGCTGAAAACTTATAACTTCATTCCTGCTGTGATTCTTTTTCTGCTGTTTTTGATTCTTAATAGCGTGTTAAGTCCGACGTTTTTTACGATATCCTCTTTGTCGGGATTCTTTGCGACCTACGCTCCTTTGATAGTCCTGGCGGTAGGAGAAACTTTCGTTTTGATCGGAGGAGGCATTGATATTTCATTGGGGGCCATTGTTTCCGTCGTCAATGTCTTATTAGTCACGTTGTGGGGATTACACTGGTCCCTTTCATCGGCTATTGTGGTCTCAATGCTGGCGGGTACGGCAATAGGTGTGGTCAACGGGATTCTGATTAGCATATTAAAAGTGACCCCCCTTTT
>JAMCTO010000045.1:0-3571 GCA_023381095.1 Bacillota bacterium | reverse complement strand
GACAATAACAGCGGTGGCGCCCCTCCAGTGGGTTGGCCGTTGGTATAAGCGAGTGCAAAACCGTCGATCACCGAAGCCATTCCCAAGGTCATGACCAGAGGCGGCACACCAATCCATTGCACCCCTTTTAGCGACCTTCGCGACATCAGCGATGGGATACGGTGCGGCTTTATGGATTATGCCTACTCCGGGGGGCTCTATCGCCACGGGATTCGCAAATTGGTACAGCAGCAATTATGGATGGTTTCCGGTGGCGGTCATATTTATCGTACTGCCTTACGTGATTTGGGCCATCTGGCGAAGAACGCCGTGGGGGACTTACTTATTTGCTGTGGGTAAAAATGAAGAGAAAAGTTTTGCGTCCGGCGCTCCGGTTATTCGGGTCAAGATATTAAGCTACGTCTTGGCAGCCTTCATGGCTAGTATCGCAGGAGTGATTTTAACCGCTAACATTGTGTCGGGCGACGCCACTATCGGTTCTCCCGATACCTTAAGCGCTATTGCAGCGCCAGTCATTGGCGGGGTGTCGTTGTTGGGAGGAATAGGGGATGCTGGGGGCGCTATTTTTGGAGCTCTCTTTTTGGGATTGGTGGTCAATACAGTCTTTGCTTCACAGGTTTCAACTTTTTATCAAAGCCTTCTTACAGGATCCATCATTCTGCTTGGCATTGTGATTACGACGCTCATCAAACGATTCACTTCCATGAATTCACGAAAGGTGGTGGGCTAGATGGTGAAAGCTCCTGTGCCTACACACGATGTTGGCCTGTCGGCAAATGCGGAACGACTGAGAAATGTTTTTCGGCATCCTCTGATTCCCGTGCTGGTCGTGATTGTGGTGCTTCTGTTGTTTGGAAGAATTCTCAGCCCGGGATTTTTAGGCATGGCCAATGTTGGCAACATCTTGGCGACGAGTACTATTCTCGCTCTTGCGGGATTAGGGCAAACTTTTGTCATTATGGGTGGGGGAGAAGGCATTGACCTATCCGTTGGTGCACTGGTATCGCTGGGAGCAATATTAGCGGGGGCATTTTCGAATGGCATCAACGCGGGATTGCTCCCAGCGCTAGGGCTGCTCATTTTATTAGGAGGATTTGTCGGCTTTTTAAACGGAATGGGGGTGCAATGGATTGGTGTGCCGCCTCTGGTCATGACCTTGGGAATGGCTTCGGTGATCGACGGTTTTGCACTCGCTTATACCAACGGCCAACCCACTGGAGGGGCGCCACCGCTGTTATTGTCTATCGGAACGGGACATCTTTTTGGCGACATTCGCTGGTTGATACCTGTGGGTATCGCCATTGCGGTCATAGGCTACCTCGTGCTGAACCGCAGTCGATTTGGACATCAGTTGCAGTTGGTCGGCAATAATCGCCAAGCGGCGAGGCTGTCAGGGCTTCCCTTGCGAAACATTATTATGGCATCGTATGTTATCGCGGGTGTTGCGTCGATTTTAGCAGGGGTTCTGCTGTTGGGTTATGCGGGCTCATCGGATTTGGAAATCGGCAATAGCTATACGTTGTTGTCCATTGCGGCCGTGGTGATTGGGGGAACCAAGCTAACAGGAGGCGAAGGATCCTATATTGGAACCGTCTTAGGCGCCATTGCTTTGATTGTGCTGACCAATGTGCTGGTGGCCATGAGATTGCCAGAAGGAGCTAGAGAAGTGTTAGAAGGGCTGGCGTTGGTGGCGATTTTGGTGGCTTATACTCGTCGGCGGGGCTCGCAACGCCCCTCACGCGGTTCACGCAGGGCAAACAAATTGAAGGGAGAGGCACAGTAATGGAACAACACCAGGTAGGTATTGTCGGAGCAGGCTTAATTGGCCGCGCATGGAGCATTGTCTTTGCGCGTTCCGGTTATGAAGTCCGCCTTTATGATTCTGCTGTGCGACTTAGGGACGCCGTGATACCTCGGCTCGAAACGACTCTTGCCGATTTAGAAACTATGGCATTGATTCCAGCTCGCGAGAAGGCGTTAATATTGTCTCGTGTGACCGTTGTTGATGCGCTGGCTGACGCCGTCGTTGGCGTCCCTTACGTTCAAGAAGCTATTCAGGAAACGTTGGATGCCAAACAATCGATATTTGGTCAGATCGAATCACTAGCGGGGTCTGCAACTATTCTTGCGAGTAGTTCCTCGGCGTTGCTGCCGTCACAGATTTTCTCACACATGCAACACAAAGGGCGTTGTGTGGTGGTGCATCCGGTGAATCCGCCATTTTTAGTGCCATTTGTAGAAATTGTGCCGGATGAGAATACGGCGGCAACCACTGTACGGGTTGTTAAACGTTTGATGGAGAGTATCAACCAAAAGCCAATAGTGCTCACAAGAGAATATCCCGGATTCGTCTTAAATCGCCTCCAAGTGGCACTCGTAAATGAAGCGATTTCTATTGTCCAACAAGGCATTGCCTCTGTGGCCGATGTGGACGATGCTGTCAAGTTCGGCCTGGGACGGCGCTGGGCCTTTATGGGGCCATTCGAAACACTTGATCTTAATGCGCCTGGTGGCATTAGAGATTTTTTGGAACGCTTTGAGTCAATGTATCTTTTGGCGAGGGGGTTTCATGCGATGGCGCCCTTTTCTTCAGAATTGTTGACCCAGTTAGAAACGGCAAGGAGAAATGCTTTACCACTAAGCCAGTTGGAAGATCGCATGGAATGGCGTGACCGGGAGCTTATGAGGGTTACCAAATTATTTTTAGAAAATTCTCCTCCGCAAGAAAGATCGTAGTAAAAGGCATTGATCCACAGCGTGAACGACAATGACATTATTACTGACCGTCATAATACAGGACGGCTTTATTTCCCGGTTCTGGACGACTGGTCACATACACCACAAATAGGAGGGGGCATGAGTGAGCATCCCTAAGGTTTTGGTTGCGCCAGATTCATTTAAAGGATCGTTGTCGGCCAATGCAGTAGCCGATGCGTTAAGGAATGGTTTGTCAAGGAGTCTACCTCAAGCGTCGGTCACGTTACAACCAATGGCCGATGGAGGGGAAGGAACGGGAGCCATCTTGGAAACCCTCGGAGGTGTGCGGATTCCTGCCGTGTCCGCGACTATTTATGGCACCCCGTCGAATGGACACTGGATCCGGTGGAAGCGAACGGCGCTCGTCGAGGCTGCTGTAGGGTCGAGATTTCTAAGTGCTCAGCGTCGTCAAGGATCTGGCGAACATACCACTAGCGTTGGAACGGGGATGCTCATCGCGGCCGCACAAGCGGATCCGGCTATAGATGAGGTCATGGTGGCGTTAGGTGGAACCGGGTCGACAGATGGCGGTCTGGGGATGTTAATGGCTTTGGGGGGACAGTTTAGGGATACTGACGGTCAATCCGTTACGCCATTTGGAGATAATCTTTCAAGAGTCAGGCAATGCGTGTTGCCACGAGTGTCTAAGCCGTTAATTGGATTGTATGATGTTCGGGTACCCCTGTTAGGACGGCGAGGGGCAGTGGCCCAATTCGGTCTTCAAAAGGGCATCTTGCTCGAAGATATCCCACGGGTAGAGGGCGCGATGGCCCATTATGTCCATTGTATCCAAGAGTCTGCCGGGATGAACTGG
>JAMCTO010000044.1 GCA_023381095.1 Bacillota bacterium | reverse complement strand
TCAATCTGCCATGGGTAGTAGGAAGTGAAAAATGTTCTCCACGTTCTGACAAAACGTCAGCGTTTCAATCTGCCATGGGTAGTAGGAAGGCAGTGGTCGTTGTCGGTTCCGGCTAATTTGCAGTGTTTCAATCTGCCATGGGTAGTAGGAAGTTAGGAATGCTGGTATGCTTGGCCATGTATTTTAAGGTTTCAATCTGCCATGGGTAGTAGGAAGAGGACTTCTGGAGCGACGGTGACCGGCCTCTCTTGTTTCAATCCGCCATGGGTAGTAGGAAGGATAGCCAGCCTGAAGCCATGGTGCTCTGGGAAAAGTTTCAATCTGCCATGGGTAGTAGGAAGATTGCCCGACATTCGCGGTGTCGCGGCGTCCACCGGGTTTCAATCTGCCATGGGTAGTAGGAAGAATGTAGGGGCTCCCAGGGAATAGCCTGTTGGAGTGTTTCAATCTACCATGGTAAATAGGAAGACAATACGACGACACTTCAGCGAACAATTTTCACGGCTTCAATCTGTCATGGGTAGTGCGCACCTCGACAGCAGTTGAGGATAGGTAGCAGTCGATAGAAGAAAGCTTTCTCAAATACGAATTTTCATGCTAATCTAAATGTCTTCAATGAACGATGGACAGGAGATAAGATCATGACGTACACGAGAGTAATATTGGTACATGGTAATTTTTTCTTTTCTGAATAGTCACGGACAAGTTGCTGGTGTGCCGGATTAAGTGACTAGGATGGATATGGGAAAATAAGCGGGGGATTTGATATAGTGAGAAATGACGTCGCTGACGCCCCGGGAGCTTGTCCTCGGGATTGCAACCCAAGCGGTAAGGGATCTGATGGTCCGGCAAGGATGCGGTTGACATGTCGCGCTTTGGTATATTGGCTCTCGGGCAGGAGTTTATCGTTTTGTGGCGAACTCTAATGATATTGCTAATTGGGCAGTTTTGACATGGAGGGGCAGTGCAATGCCCCAAGGGAGCCAGAAACTATTGAGGTTTTATGATATGAATGAAGGAAGGACGGCTGGTGGCTTGCCCCGGCGGGCGCAGATTCACCCAGCACCCGCCAGGACTCCGTGGGCCAATGCGGATTTGTACGGCAGTGCGGCGGCCGCTGTAATGCTATGGACAAGCATGCTGCTGCCAGAGCTGGAACCCCTGCGGGCAGCATTGGGACTCTTGATGGGTCTCTACGTGCCGGGATACTTAGTGATCGCGCTGCTTATCCCGGCGGACAGGGTGCCGCGGCTGGAGCGTGTGGGATTGTCCTTTGCCGTCAATATTGTGCTGATTATCGTGTCCGGTCTGTTGATGGCCTTGGCCCATTTTCCGTTGACGGCTCCGCATTTAATGGAGGTGCTGCTGGGATTGACGATAGTGCTGGCGGCTGGGAACTGGTGGGCCAGGCGCCGGCAGCATCTGCAGATCTCAGGATTCGAATGGGTTTCTCTCATCGATCGGCGCATTGGCCTGTATTTGGGTGGGATGGCCGTGCTGTTGGCCGTCACGGGCATCATCGTGGCGCACACCCTCGGGATGCGGTCCGTCGCCTTTTCCATCACGTCACCGCAAGGTCAACTGTCGGGTTTCCCCTATCAAATTTCTGAGGGACAGGTCTATCCCATGCGGCTGCACCTATCCAATCCTCACCACAATGCAGAGGTCTATACGGTTGAGGAGATCGCTAATAAGCGACCGATCATGAAAGAAACCGTGAGAGTCCCCGCGCTGGGGCACTGGACCCAGCAGATACTGCTGCCGTCTGGCCCCGTGAGTGGAACGATGCATGTAGACTTCCGCCTGCTCAATGGAAAGGGAGGACTCGCCCGGCAGCTATGGATCACATACCAAATTACGCATTGAGGCGCACCCGTACTAAACATAATTTCACGATAGGGCCTTCGGCAGAGCTCTGGATTTATGTTATCGTCCTGGGTCTGACAGAGATTGTCTCCGACATTATCGCCCCTCTTATCGGCATTTGGCTGCATGCCATACTGGCCGCCGTGATTGTTTACCGTGCCACAACGGAGAAAGACGTTGCACGGCGCCAGTTTCTCTGGGTTCTGGCGATTCTGCCCTTGGTGCGCATTGTGAGCTTTGCGATTTCCTCGAAGACCCTGCCGGGAGTATGGTACTACGTGCTGGCTGAAACGCCGCTGCTAGGCGCAGCGCTGACGGCCAAACATGTGTTTCAACTGTCATGGCGGGATGTCGGCATGGTGCGGCCGAAAAATTGGGCACTTGTCACCGTGACAGTAGTCACATCGCCTTTTCTCGGCCTGCTGGAGAGTCGGCTGATCCATCCCGGTGCCCTCATACCTCGGCTTACCTGGGGCCAGGCGCTGCTGCCGTCAATCTTGTTAATTGTCTTTACGGGACTTTCTGAGGAACTGTTGTTCCGGGGTCTCCTGCAGCATTACAGCATTCCGCTGCTGCACTACTGGCGAGGTATTTTGTATGTGGCTCTAGCGTGGAGCCTCCTGCACATTGGCTGGCACTCCGGGTTAGATGTGGTATTCGTTTTTACCGTCGGTTTGGCTTGGGGATGGATCCGAGAGAAAACCGGGTCCATTGTGCCGACGATCCTGGGCCATGGACTGGCCAACATCGTACTGTTCCTTATCGTGCCATTTGTCGTGAAATAAACGTATGTTCCGCTCCCGTATTCGCGGCCTGCGTCTGCCGCAGTAACCATTGCGCCACTTCATCAGAACTATTTTATATGACGCGCAGCTGCTGCGGCGATCCGCCGAACTTCATGCTTCGTGCGCCGGTTTGTTCTGTACTCTTTCCTGCCGTGACGGCCTTTCCATAAAGGCGGTGACGAACGTAACTGTAGCCGGTAAGAAAGTCACGGACACCCCATTACCGAGAAACATTGGCCAATGGCCTGCGGCTCAGAGTCAATGGACCGTGAGGCAACGTTGCCGGGTACGCAGTTCCGGACGTCGCTCCGACTTCGGAATCCCCTGATGGTGAGGACGGCAAGGCATGGTAGATTAACAGGGCGATAAATACCCGGACCGGTTTTTACTACGAACGGCGTATCACCACAGTTAAACCGCTCACCGAAGATATTGAGATCGTCCTTCAAAATGGTCGCAACCGATTAGCGGCGAGCCCGACAACATAGTTGCTTCTTTGCCGGTGTTTTTGCTCTGCCTACTCTCTATAATGCGCCAGATCCTTGCCGTGTTTCTGCTCTATTCGGCGGAGAATATGTTTCTCTGCTGTTTCTCCCGTTCGAGGCTGAGCAACTGTTTTCTAAGAAGTTTTTGCCTTGTCGCAGATATTTGGGGATGCGGCATGGATATTCTTGGCTCTGATGGACATGGCGCCATAAAAATTTACTAAAAATTCTACATTCTGTCTAATGACGGGGAAACGAGGGCCGTCTAAACTTTGAAATATTCTTGCGGCTTTTCTTATTCTCTTTCCAGTATCCCTTATGTTGTCGTGAAATCCAGAAAGGATGTGACCAGATGCCCCAACCGACGACTCCGGAGGAATCCACATCATTCGGTCGACTAACCGCAGAAATTGAGACCGTAGGCGTTCAGCCTGTTCAAGACAGAGACCGTACGATGAATTCCTGGCGCCTTTTCATCGTCTTCGCCATGGCATCCGCTTCGGCAACTACACCGCTCATTGGCCTGCTCTTATATAAAATGGGCCTGACCAATATGGTCATCGCCATCATTGTAGCCTTTCTGATCGGGCTGGTGCCAGCCGGCATTTTCAGTGAAATGGGACGGGAACTCCCGCTCACGGCATTGATTGTGGCGCGCAAAACGTTTGGCCGAGCAGGCGCTTTGGTGTTTGCGGTGTTTTTTACCTTCGTCAACGTTGGCTGGTTTGGGCTGAATACCGAAGTGGGTGGCCAAATCCTCTCGGCGATCTTCCATACCCGGGGAGAATTTTGGTTCTGGGCTATTGGGGCTATTCAGATTATCCTGGTGCTTTTTGGGATGAAGTGGCTGGAGTATTTCTACCGCTACACCTCAGTGATTCTGATCGTTTGCTATGGGGCTCTGACCATTTACCTCTTCACCCATTTTCACCTGCATGTTCCTCAGGCTGTGGGCTATACTCCGTGGGGTGGCGCGATCACGACGATTCTTATCTTCTCCATACTTTCGTGGACCTACAAAATTTCCACGGTATCACGGTTTGCGGTTCCGGCCGACAAAACGCCACACCGCACGCGCTACTTTTTGGCTCCTTCGATCGGTATCATGATTTCGGTGTTGCTGATGGGTGTCGTTGGCATCTTCAGCCAACAAGCCACCGGCAACTGGAATATTGCGCTGTTTGGCGCCGCCATTCCTATCTGGGGAGTCATTGCCGCCGTCGGCGTGGCGCTGGCCGTCGTTCATACCAATGCGTTGAACCTTTATCCTTCGACGGTTGATTTGCTCGCCGCTGTCAACACCATGGCAAAGCCCACCAAGTGGGAACAGCCTGTGGCGACGCTGTTTCTGGGTATTCTCTCCACCTTGTTGGCTATCTACGGGATTCTGGCGCATGTGCAAGGGTTCCTGGATATCTTGGGAGATTTCTTGGTGCCCTTTACCTTCATCATGATTACCGACTGGGTCTGGATCCAGCGCAAACGCACTCCCGTTGAAGAATTCTTTGCCACTCCGAAAACCTTCGGAGGCTGGATCTCTCTGCCGGCACTGGCGGGCTGGGTCGTAGGGTTTGCATTGAGTTTTTGGGGTCAAGACATTCTGCCCGGATTTTTCTACAATCTG
>JAMCTO010000043.1:10425-12426 GCA_023381095.1 Bacillota bacterium | reverse complement strand
CTGCAGCCCATCACGTGGGGGTGCCCTATGCTGATGCCTTGGACAGCTTGCGGCAATTTACCAACGCGGCACGTCGGTTCCAGGTGTTGTTGTCGAGCCCGATAAGAGTAGTGGATGACTATGCGCATCACCCCACCGAGATTCGCTCCACACTTAAGGCTGCGCGCCAAGTAAGCAGTCACCGTGTGATTGCCTTGTTTCAACCGCAACGGTACGTTCGAACCAAAAATCTTTGGGATCAGTTTGTTGACGCCTTTGGGGAAGCGGACGTACTGTATTTAACCGACATTTATTCACCTCCTGGGGACCCGGCTATATCCGGTGTCACCAGCCAAGCTCTAGCGGAGGAGATTCGCGCACGGCATGGAGGCATAGTCCACTTCTATGCCACCATGGAGGAGACAGTCGAAGAAATTTTGAGGGAATTGAACCCGGGTGACACCTTCATTACCATGGGGGCTGGCAATGTCTACCTAGTCGCCCAAAGAATTGTTGAACAAATTCAACGCCAGTGATTGCTCCTCTTTTTGCCGTTGTGATAGACTTGGTTAAACTTCTAGGGAGGACGGATCACGGTGAATTTCGATGAAAAATTTGGACCCGAGGCCTTGACTTTTGATGATGTTCTGTTGATGCCGGCACATTCGGAGGTTTTGCCGCGGGATGTCGTTTTAACGACCCGCTTGACCCGCCACGTGCAACTCAACGTGCCCCTGGTTTCTGCGGGCATGGACACAGTAACTGAGGCACGAATGGCCATTGCCATTGCCCGTGAGGGCGGTATTGGGGTGATTCATAAGAATATGTCGATTGAGCATCAAGCTAGCGAGGTCGACAAGGTGAAACGATCAGAAAATGGGGTCATCATTGACCCCATTTATTTAGGACCTGATCATGCTATTCGAGACGCATTGGAGTTAATGAGCAGGTACCGCATCTCAGGAGTGCCCATTGTTCGGGATGGGGGCTTTTTGGTGGGAATCTTAACAAACCGAGACTTGCGATTCGAACAGGATTTTGACCGTCCGATTCACGAAGTCATGACCAAAGACGGATTGGTGACCGCATCCGAAGGTACTACCTTGGATGAAGCCAAAAAGTTGCTCGGACACCATCGCATTGAAAAGTTGCCATTGGTGGACAAACAGGGAAGGCTTCGGGGATTGATTACCATTAAAGATATAGAAAAAGCGCGGAAGTTTCCCAATGCGGCGAAAGACGCCAGTGGCCGATTGCTGGTGGCGGCGGCGGTATCGGTGGGCGCCCAAACGCTGGAGCGGGTGGAAGCCTTGGTGGCGTCCCGGGTGGACGTGGTCGTCGTCGATACTGCCCATGGCCATTCTGCCGGGGTCCTGAACACCATTCGGTTGATTAAAAAAACTTTCCCGGAGATAGACGTGATTGGCGGCAACGTTGCGACTGCCGAAGGAACTCGGGCGTTAATTGAGGCTGGGGTAGACGGGGTTAAAGTAGGGGTAGGCCCCGGATCGATTTGCACCACCCGGGTAGTTGCGGGTATTGGTGTACCGCAGATCACTGCCGTGTGGAGCGCATACCAAGCGGCCAAACCTTATGATATACCGGTAATTGCTGACGGTGGGGTGCGCTGGTCCGGGGATGTGGTCAAAGCTCTGGCGGCAGGCGCCTCCAGTGTGATGTTGGGTTCCCTTTTTGCTGGAACTGAAGAAAGCCCAGGCGAGATGGAGATATTTAAGGGTCGGTCTTTCAAAGTTTACCGTGGTATGGGGTCGTTGGCTGCCATGAAGCAAGGGTCCTCGGACCGGTACTTTCAGGAAGATTTGGACGTGGAAAAACTGGTCCCCGAGGGCATCGAAGGCCGGGTTCCCTATCGCGGCTCGTTGGCCGATACGGTCTATCAACTGTTGGGCGGGGTTCGGTCTGGAATGGGATATTGCGGCGCGCCTAATTTGTTTGAACTTCGGGAACACGGCAGATTTCTTCGCATCACTAATGCGGGCTTAGTAGAGAGCCACCCCCCAC
>JAMCTO010000043.1:0-10415 GCA_023381095.1 Bacillota bacterium | reverse complement strand
TGGTAACCGTCACCACCCCCACGATGTGCAGATTACCAAAGAATCGCCGAACTATAGTTTATAGGCGGAGGGACTCATTGTGGCACGTTTGGTTATCGAGGGCCAGCATTCGTTGGCCGGTGAAGTATGCATCGAGGGTTCGAAAAACAGTGCATTGCCAATTATTACCGCGGCAGCGCTGGCGTCCGAAGGCGTCAGTATTTTAGAAAATGTGCCGCGTTACACCGATATTTTGGATCTCTGCGAAATTCTTCGTCAATTAGGTGCCACGGTCACTTGGCATCACAACGCTCAATTGCGGATTGACGCATCGCAATTGAGTGGTCATATAGCACCATATGAATTAGCCAGCAAACTGCGAGGTTCCACATATGTCATTGGGCTACTGCTGACACGATTGGGCAAAGCCGATGTCGCTTTTCCTGGTGGTTGCCAGATTGGGTCGCGCCCGGTCAATTTTCATGTTCGGGGGTTCGAGGCCTTGGGAGCTACCATGGGGTTGGAACACGGGTCGATATTAGGACAGGTAGACGGCCCCCTTAAGGGGGCGCGGATCTATATCGAACGGGCTTCCTTCGGCACCACCATCAACCTAATGATTGCGGGCAGTTTGGCGCAGGGGGTGACCACACTAGAAAATGCCGCCATGGAACCGGAAGTGGTAGATATGGCGAATTTTCTCAACGCAATGGGAGGGAGGGTGCGTGGCGCTGGCACCAACTTAATTCGCATCGAAGGAGTGCCGTCGCTACATGGCACGCACCACGAAATTATTCCTGATCGTCTTGAGGCCGGCACATACTTGATGGCTGGTGCCATCACCGGTGGGGTGGTGACGGTTACCAACGTCATCCCGGAACACTTGCGTACGGTATTGTTAAAACTGGAGCAAACGGGAGCCGAAATCGAAGAAGATATGGATTGGGTCCGTTTAACGATGTCTCAGCGCCCCATGTCTGTTGACATCGAGACTTTGCCGTATCCGGGGTTTCCAACCGATTTGCATCCGCAAATGGTTGCACTGTTAAGCTTCGCCGATGGTGTGGCAGTAGTCGAAGAAACAGTTTTTGAGAACCGGTTTGGGTACACTCATGACTTGGTGCGGTTAGGAGCCAATATCAAAGTGGAGCGAGAAACCGCCATTGTCCGCGGAGTCGAAGTGTTGACAGGCGCTCCCGTAGAAGCGCAGGATATTCGTGGGGGGGCGGCACTGGTGCTGGCGGCATTAGGAGCGCTTGGCACCACCATCGTTGACAAAGTGGAATATATTGACCGCGGCTATCATGGCATTGAGCGCAAGTTGGCTCAATTGGGAGCGGCCATTTATCGTGAGTTGTGAAAGGCGGAGGGTATTATGCCACAAACCGTAGTTGTTGGCCTGGCGCGAACACCATTTGTTCCGTTTGGAGGATCATTGAAGGATATTGCGGCCTCAGATTTGGGTGCCGTAGCAATTCGCGGCGCCTTGGATCGCGCTGGGATTGGCGAAGATATTGATTATGTGTTTATGGGACAAGTGGTACAGGCAGGAGAGGGACAAATTCCCTCGCGGCAGGCTTCGATAAGGGCAGGACTTCCTGAGCGGGTGCCATCGGACACGATTAATAAAGTGTGTGCTTCGAGTCTTAGGGCGGTAAATTTAGCTGATATGGCTATTCGTCTCGGAGAGATCAAGTCTGCTGTCGCTGGCGGCATGGAATCCATGAGTCGTGCCCCCTACTTGGTGCAAGGGGCGCGTTGGGGTCTTCGCATGGGCGATGCTCCGATGGTGGATTCGGTGGTGCATGATGGGCTTTGGTGTAGTTTTGGCCAGTGTCACATGGGAGTATACGGTAGTGAAGTGGCCAAGGAGTTTGGGATCACTCGGGAAGAACAAGATGCCTGGGCATATCGCAGCCATGAACGGGCGTTGGCGGCCATCGATAGAGGGAGGTTTGCCGAGGAAATTGTACCCGTTACGGTTTCGGGAAAAAGGGGACAAACGACTGAAGTCAAGGAGGACCAGGGGCCAAGGCGGGACACCTCGCTGCAAAAACTACAATCTTTGAAGCCAGTATTTGTGATGGATGGCACCGTGACTGCGGGCAACGCGCCCGGATTGACGGACGGCGCATCGGCATTGGTGCTGATGGATCGAGAAAGGGCTCTGGAACTGGGGCTGCCCATTTTAGCCACGATTTTAAGTTCAGGTCAAGTTTCTGCGGAACCAAAATATTTGCACACGGTACCGGCCTATGCGGCGCAAGCTGCTCTGAAAAAAGCGCAATTGACAACCCGTGATGTGAACTTAGTGGAAATTAACGAGGCGTTTGCAGCGGTTACGTTAACCAGTATGAAGTTGGCGGATTTTGATCCGGAAATTGTCAACGTCAATGGGGGAGCGGTAGCCTTAGGACATCCCATTGGTGCCTCAGGAGGAAGAATTTTGCTGACATTAATCTTAGAACTGCTAAAGCGTGGCGGCGGGATCGGCGTGGCGACGATTTGCAGCGGTGGGGGCCAAGGAGAAGCAACCGTGGTTCGTGTCGGTTAGGGGGTCATATGGCGGAAAAGATTTTGGTGATAGGCGCAGGGCAAATGGGGGCGGGAATTGCTCAAACCGCCATTGTCAGTGGGTTTACAGTGTACTTGACTGATGCCCTCGTCAGTCAGCGAGAGCGTGGCCAACAGGGGATTGAAACAAGACTGTCCCGTCTGATGGACAAGGGGAAAATAACGGCAGAGGAAAAAAATCATGCGTTGGACCAGCTCATTGTAATCGACTCCTTACGAGGAGTGTCTCAGGTGGATTTGGTGATTGAGGCCGTGGTGGAACAAGAATCTGTCAAGCGTGAGCTATTTCGCGATGCAGATCAATGGTTTGGAGCCGAAACAATTTTTGCTTCGAATACCTCGTCCATTGCGGTTACTCGACTGGCCAGTGCGACCCACCGTCCCGAACGGTTTATTGGAATGCACTTCATGAATCCAGTACCGGTGATGACATTGGTCGAGGTGATTCGGGGAGCGCTAACGAGTCCCGAAACGGTCGCTGAAGTCTTGTCGATAGCCCGTGCGATGGGGAAAACTCCAGTGGAATCGGAAGATTATCCAGGGTTCATTGCCAATCGCATTTTGATGCCGATGATAAATGAGGCCATTTTTGCATTGCAAGAGGGAGTGGGCACTAAAGAAGGCATTGATACAGTGATGCGGCTAGGCATGAATCATCCTATGGGGCCTTTGACGTTAGCGGACTTCATTGGTTTAGACACGTGCCTTTATATTATGGAGGTGCTGTACCAAGGATTTGGCGATTCTAAATATCGACCCGCTCCGTTATTGCGCAAAATGGTCGACGCGGGGTTATTAGGCCGAAAGTCCGGCCGTGGTTTTTACAGCTATTCTTGAACAGACGCAAGGAGGCATTGGGGTGGCAGTAAAGAAACCGTTCGGTGTCTGGGATAGTCCCCTGACACCTAAACATCTGTCTGGTCAAAAACGGTTGAGTGATGTTCAAATTTCCCGTGATGGCCGTTACTTGGTATGGCTAGAGAATCGGTCGAGTCAGGGCGTTTTGGTGATGGCGCCACTCCAAGGCGGGGCTCCACAGGACTTAACCGCGGCGAATTCGGTGCGTGCCCGGGTAGGTTATGGCGGGGGCGATTTTGTCGTAGGATTAGACAGTGTGTATTTTGTCAGCGAGGGGCAATTATGGCGGAAACCTTTAAGTTCAGGCGTACCTAGACCAATTACGCCAGCGGGAAGCGGGGCCATAGCTTCTCCCGCGCTCTCCCCCGACGAACGCTGGGTGGCTTATGTCTATTCGGACGGTCAGGATGATGGTATTGCCGTCGTCGACACTTTAGGCCAATACTGGCCACAAAAATTTCTCTCCGATCACGACTTTTTTATGCAACCGACATTTTCCCCGGATGGCCACGAATTGACTTGTGTGGCATGGAATCATCCCAATATGCCATGGGACGACACAGAATTGCTGACCATTGAAGTCATCGAAAGGGATCTGTTTATCAGTCCCGGTGTGGTTTCTCGCGTCATCGCAGAACCGGGCCTCGTGTTTCAACCGGCATATTCTCCAGATGGCCGATACTTGGCATTTGCCCACGAACTTGACAATTGGAGTCAGGTGATGGTCAAAGACCGAAACACCGGAGACATAAAACAACTGACCTTTGATGATGCAGAGTACTCCCCGCCTGCGTGGGGACAGGGCGAGCGTAGTCTAGGGTGGATGTTCGACAGTCGGTCTCTGGTCGTGATTCGGAGTCAGGCGGCGTCTTCGCGATGCCAAATACTTCCCATTGATGGAGGAACCCATGAGGCGGTGGATTACCCAGGAGCATCTTACTGGGCGCAGATTGCCACCTCGCCTACGGGAAATGGGTATATTGCCGGTATTGTGTCGGGAGATACCCTAACACCTCAAGTAGTCGTAATAGGGCCCAATAAATTATCGTCGGCGGTTGCCTATACGGCTAGCAATGAAGTCGCGGCGGACTATTTGTGTGTGTCGCAGCCAATTTCTTGGACAAGCCAAGGGATGACGGTGCATGGACTTTATTATCCCCCGAAAAATCCCGATTACGTCTCTGACGGGCGTCCTCCTTTAGTCGTATTGGTTCATGGTGGGCCTACCGGACACATTTCGACGGCATATAACGGACAGACACAATTTTTTACCAGTCGCGGCTATGCGGTGCTGGCTGTCAATTATCGTGGCAGTACCGGTTACGGACGGCAATATCGCAAGGCGTTAGAAGGACTGTGGGGAGTGTTGGATGTTGAAGATGCCGTTAGCGGCGCTCTTTTTTGTGTCGGGCAAGGTTGGGTTAATGCGCACCAGCTAGTGATTATGGGTGGCAGTGCCGGCGGTTATACGGTACTGAAAGCGCTGGCCGATCATCCGGGTATCTTTAAGGCTGGAGTGTCTTTGTTCGGGGTTTCTAACTTATTTACCTTAGCCGCAGAGACTCATAAATTTGAATCTCGTTATTTAGACTCAATGTTGGGACCCTTGCCTGAATCCAGCGCAATATACCATGACCGTTCCCCTATATTTCTGGCAGACTCAATCAAGGACGCGTTGGCAGTATTTCAAGGTGACGAGGATGTGGTGGTGCCACGAAACCAGGCCGACAGTTTGGTGGAGATTTTGAAGAAAAATGGGGTGCCGCATTTTTATGAAGTGTACCCGGGAGAGGGTCATGGGTGGCGCGGTTCCCATACTATTGAACGGTTCTATGCGTCGCTGCAGAAATTTTTAATCCAGTATGTTATTTATGGCTAACAGCCACGGCATCGGGGTGGATAAGTTGTGCTAAGGTGACAAAGTGCCATCCGAGAGCAGTGTACTTGGTTAAAAGCCATTTTAGGGCGGCAACAGTCTGATGTCGGTTGCCGCCTCCATCGTGCATTAAGATGATGGCTCCTGGTTGAATTAAACGTTGGACTTTTTCCGTGATAGACCCAATTCCTGGTGTGGCCCAATCACGGGTGTCTACCGACCACAGGACGACTTCATATCCGTGTCCTTCGAATAACTGCAGCAAGGCCTGACTGGTCATTCCATAAGGCGGCCGATAATAAGGAGCGGGGGAAATACCCAAAGAACGCAGCAAGTTGACGGTTTTGTCAGCATCTTGCCACATTCTCAAGGCACCCACGTGCCTTAGGTTCAGATGTCCCCATCCATGGTTGGCCACTAACGATCCTTGGTGGGCGATGGCTCTTACGAGGTCGGGATATTTTTCCGCTTCACTACCCAAGACAAAGAAAGTGCCTTTAGCATGATATTGTGTCAGCAGACTTAAGATTTGCGGAGTAAATCGCGGGGAAGGCCCATCATCGAATGTGAGGGCAACGATCCGCTGTTGGGTGTTGACTCGGCTCAATGCAGGGACAGGCGGAGCGGCAAGAACCAACCACAACGATAATACCAAAAGCAAAACCGGTGATATTACGAGCCAGCGTGACTCCATTAATAAACCCTCCCAAAGTGGGATGTTTGTCTCGGAGATCCTACGCAAGTACGAGCGACAATATGAAACAACGATGACCGATTACGGTAGTAAGTCGCAGCATAGCTAATCGTGTTGCGTGCGAGTTCTTCCTTCACTTGCCCAAAAGCAGAATCTTGGCAAGCGTAATAGATCCACTGCTTGACTAGTCCAGTGTTCTGCACTGTGGCCAGATGATGCGAAATGGTGGAATCTTGCACCCAAAACCCCAAACGAGGAGGTATTCTGTCGGCATTGGCACCACACGACAACCAAGATCTTCAGTATTCGCTTACAATCGTATAATTTCCAGAGAGGGGTTATCGCATCTGTCTGACGTCGCAGCCCTATTGGGTTACGCTATCCAGTCGATACGGCATCGTGCCCAAGTCAACCCTAATGGAGATGAGTTCGTAGGTTAAAATTTCATGGCTTCGTCCTCACACGATAGAGCCGCGGCCCGAAGCGATGCTAGCCACGAAAACTTTATTTTAACTCTCTACGATACCCTCGATTACTAGCAATTCTCGCCTTAAACTCCCCGTTACTGGATCACGGCCCTTTTCCGTGCCCGCCCAGACCGACGTACGCGTCCCACATTAACGTCAGCGTACGTGTTTGTTTCCGACGAAGAAATCACAGCCGAAGTGCAAGCATTAGCCCTATTCCAAGCTGCCGGCTTATCGTCTTGGACATGGGGCGTTCGGATTGAAACAGTGGGATAACGAATTGGTAGATCTAAATAGTTACGCGGAGGCATATCAAACCCCTGGCGCAATAAAGTCACATGGCACAGGACCAGTGTCTTAAGTGAAAGACCCTTTTACCAGACGCCCAGGAGACCTTATTCGTAGGCTACGGAGAAACCCATATCGTTTCGATTCCCGCGCATGTCCGAAGAAACGCCTGGCGTACTTGCATCAACGAAACCGCGTGAAGTCCGACCACATTGTTATCATACGCAGCATTTCGCTCTCAGGGCAACACCCAAAGGGAAAGAGACACGACCACCAGCAGAGTGACGAAAGCATACACGATGTATACATTGATCTTTCCGTGATGGATGCGGGCCAACACCCCGGAAATCCTGATCACCGCTTTGCTGGCTGGGTAAAACACCAAACGATCCATCACGTAGGACTCCCGCACGTCGCGGCGAACCGCCGTGTGAAAGTGCGAGGCTAAGAACTCCTCCTGTTCCACCGGCTGGTACGGACGTAAAATGGCCCGGAATATGACCACTATCGGATTGGAAAACCCGGTGGCCGTATAGTGGGCATCAACGGGCATCTGTCTGACACCGCCTTGCCAGGGTTCGCTGTGCACCACTTTGCGATGCCTTTTCAGAACTTTGACCATCAAATACAGCAGCCCCAGAAAGGCCACCATAGCGATGGCTAGGTAGGACGGTGAACTGGCGAACACAACATGAGAGGATGGTCCTGGACTTCGGTATAAAAAGACTAATCCCGGTCCTGGAAGGAGGTGACGCCCGGTTTCGGCTCCCAAGGGTTTGAATGCTTGGGATAAGGCCAACGGCACGTGTTGCGGAGAAAAAAATGGGGGCACTAATCCTCTCAACGTGCCGCCACCTCCCAGTTTTGCGGCCAGCCGCGACAAGGCACGAACAATATAGGTTGGTGTCACCCCGAGGATCAAACAGAGAATGGCGAGAGCTCCCATGGCTCCTTTTGGCCCCGCTCCAACTTCTTTGGCGTTTTGGGATTCGCGTGATCGACCTTGACCCAAAAAGACCATCCCGTACAATTTAATAAAGGCTGTCGCCGCCAATCCGGCGGTCAATGCCACAATCACTCCACTTAATGCAAAAATCACTTGGTAGATCGGTAGCTTGAGAACCACACTTCGAAGCAGGCTCTGAATGATAAGCCATTCGCTGATAAAACCGTTAAACGGAGGTAATGCCGAAATTGCCATGACTCCGGCCAACATCACGAGCGCGGTCCATGGCATGCGCCGCCCCAACCCACCAAGATGGTCCATCTCTAGATCGCCGGCTCCCAAGTCAATTGCGCCCGCACCGAGAAACAACAAAGATTTATAGAGGGAATGATTTAAAATCTGGTACAGGGCGGCGATACCCGCAATCCACGCCAGGTCGGGAAAATGGGCGGAGCGAAACGTGAAAGCCGCCCCCAAGGCGATCGCAATGAGACCCATGTTTTCGATCGAGCTGTGAGCCAGCATGCGTTTCAAGTGATTTTCGGTGGTGGCGTACAAGATACCGATTAGCGCCGTCACACTTCCCACGGCGATGATGATGAGCCCCTGCGATGGCTGATGAATGGGCCAGAGCACCCCATTGATCTCGATAATGCCGTATATCCCGAGGTTTAAAATTACGCCGGACAATAGGGCCGAAAAAATTGCGGGCGCCGCCGGATGGGCGCGGGGGAGCCAACTCATGCTAGGAAATAACCCTGCTTTCACCCCAAAACCAAAAAAGGAGCAGAGCATCACCACCCATC
Source organism: Bacillota bacterium (assembly GCA_023381095.1). Taxonomy (GTDB): domain Bacteria; phylum Bacillota; class Sulfobacillia; order Sulfobacillales; family Sulfobacillaceae; genus Sulfobacillus_C. Next base: position 1,927 of record JAMCTO010000043.1, on the reverse strand, counting down.
CGAGACGGGGCGCCAGATAGTGCAACGATGCGGCCTGAATGGCGGAAAAATCGATGCTGTGAGACGCCGCTATTAATGGCAACCATCCTCCCAAGATCACCAGAAATCCCGCTTCACTTGCTCCCAGCATTATGTATCCTGCGTGGGTATGGCGTTCGTCAAGATGTTCGAAGTTCACGGCCAGGTAGCTTGATATCGACATGATTTCCCATACCAAAAGAAAGGAGACAACATCTTGGGCCAAAAACGTCAGAATGATGGCTATCGTTAAGCCGTGATAAATCACAGCAAAGTACCTTAAATTATAGTGATGTTGAAGCCGCCGAAGGTATTCGGGGGAATACCACGATACGGGCAAAAAGACCAACCCCGTAACCATGACGAAAAACGCAGACAAATGGGGCTCACCCAATACTAATTGGCCCCATCCGCGAAGACGCCACAAATTCAAAAACCACGAGTGAAAAAAGAGGGAAGCGATGGCGCTATACAACAGAGCGATTGCCGCGAGCGATCCCATCATACTGCTGACATGGGTCACCCAACCATTTGGCACAACCAACACCAGAACACATGCCATGATGGACAAGACCAGAAAAATGAGAAATCCGACCATCTTCTCTACCCTTCTTTAATGGGATATTTCGACCGAACGCCCATGATCAAACGAAATCCGTCGAGAATAGCTAACGGCGGCGGAGGACATCCAGGGATCTCGATGTCCACGGGAATCACTTGGTCCACGGGCCCGACCACGGCAAAGCTGGAAGAAAAAATTCCGCCCGAGAGGGCACAGGTTCCTACCGCCATTACTCGTTTGGGCTCCGGAACCGCCTCAAAAGTTTCCTCGAGGGCCTCTTTCATAGAAACCGTTACGGGACCTGTTACCATGAGCACATCCGCATCGCGGGGGGCCGGCGTGAAGGAGATGCCGAAACGGTGCAAACTGTATACAGGACTCGCTAATTGATGGATTTCATTAAGGCATGCGCCGCAGTCGCCGGCGTCAATAACCCTGACCTGCAGCGAATGGCGAAAAGGCGCAGGAAGCCCTGGGGATTTCATTTGCGCCCAATGGTAGCCTGCCTCCCAGTTCATTCCCGGGGTCCGTTGATGGCAGAAATGGCACTGAATACAGCGCGCATAATCAATCTCCACCAGCCCTTCTTGCTCTCGCAGTGCGTGTGTCGGGCAAATTGTCCCTAGCGCCGCATCCTCCATCGCCGTTGGAACAGGTCGCCCAGGTGACAATCCTGGGGACGCGGAAAATTCCTCTTGCGGCGTCAGCGTTTTGAGGGACTGGTAAAGTCCTTCCCGAAACCATAGCATGGGCGAATTCCCTCCTTGAATTGGCACTTTGTCCCCCGTGTCACGGTCGTTTTTTGGCAAGGGGAATACCTTAGTTCAGCGACCTAGCGATCGAGATCGGCCACACTCAACCCAAACGTGGCCAAAATGATGGGGAAGTCCTGAAATGCGAAATGCCTGACGGCCTGCGGAAAGGCATGCCAGTTAGCCAGCCCGGGTGTCACCACCCGGGAGCGCTCAATGATGCCCTGGCCATTTACCGATACCCCGCAGATGATTGCGCCCGACGGGCTTTCCACATATCCGAAGGCCGTCCCCGTTTCCGTTATACGGACGTCCGATGCCACAGGAGTCTCTGGACTTAACAGCGGGGGAATTTGCTGAATGATACCGGACGATTGGTCAATCTCCTGGCACAGTTGCCTAAACCTGGCATAACCGTCACCTTCGGACTGAACAGGGATGCCAAACGTGATCTGATCATAACCCGCATATTCCTGCCATGCTCTTAAATCCCGGTTGACTCCCGAAGCGCGTGCCACTGGCCCGACCAGCCCGTGAGAGATGGCGAGATCTCGGTTCAAAACGCCGACGGACTCCAATCGGTCCAAAAAGCTAT
>JAMCTO010000042.1 GCA_023381095.1 Bacillota bacterium | reverse complement strand
ATGTGCTGGCAATGATTCTGGATGAGGGGTGGTACATGGGCTCTGTGGGGTTTAGAACGGACAAAGCCCGTCATCACTATGGACGCCATCCTCTGATTATCGCCCAAATCGAGTGGGTCGATGATGAGGGGCACCATGGCCAAGTGGTGAGTGATTCCACCTGGCGCTATGATGACGACGGTCCTATCAGATATTCGGATTTTTTGATTGGAGAATATTATGATGCGCGCCGAGAGGTGAGCGGGTGGGCTGGGATTTTATTTGACGATGAAAGTTGGGAACATGCTCAAGAATTTGTTGTGAGCCCTGTTCCCCTTTATGGGGAAAAGACTTTTCCCGTGAGAATTACCATGGAGCGTCCGCCACAAAGCATCAACCAGTTATCGCCATTGCGGCAGATTGTTGATTTCGGCCAGAATATGTCGGGCTGGGTTCGCCTTGAGGTTGGAGGAACAAGAGCTACCAGACTCACACTGCGTTTTGGCGAAATGTTGACACAAGAGCAAGAACTCTACACAGCCAATTTTCGGTCGGCAAAAAATACCGACACGTTCGTATTGCAAGGGGAGGGCGTGGAGAGTTGGGAGCCGCATTTTACGATTCATGGCTTCCGTTATGTCGAAATTTCCTCGACGGCGGCTGACGTGCACTTTGAGAAGATCACAGCCTGCGTGATTCATAATGACTTGCCCCGAACGGGCGAGTTTCGATGTTCCAACGAAATGGTGAATCAATTGCAACGAAATATCGAATGGAGTCAACGCAGTAACTTTGTCAGCATTCCCACGGATTGTCCGCAACGTGATGAAAGGCTCGGCTGGCTGGCCGATGCGCATATTTTCGCCAGGACCGCTATGTTTAACATGGACGTCTCTAGTTTCTTTACCAAATGGTTGGACGATGTTCAGGATGCGCAATCACCCCAAGGGGCATTTTCGGTGGTGGCCCCCAGACTTGTGGACGAGGGGGACGGGGCGCCGGGATGGGGGGACGGTGGCATTATCCTCCCTTGGGCTATGTATTTAACTTATGGGGACAAGAGGATATTGGAGGTCTTTTATCCTTCCATGGTGAAGTGGTTGCACTATATCGGGGAGGTAAATCCCCAGGAGTTATGGGGAAATCGCAGGAATCATGATTTCGGAGACTGGCTGGCTGTCTCGGAGGAGACTCCGAAAGATCTTATTGCGACCGCTTTTTGGGCCTATGATGCCTGTTTGGTGAGTGGGGTAGCGAAGATCTTGGGGAACAGTCAAGACGCCAGAATGTACCGATCATTGTTCCGTCGCATCCAAAAAGCCTTTAGGGAAGCCTTTGTTCGGGGCGATGGGGAAATTGTGGGAAATACACAAAGTGCTTATGCCTTGGCCCTCTTTATGCACTTGATTCCGCGTTCCTTACGCCACAATTCGGTTCAAAAATTGGTCAGCAATATTCGGGATAAGGGGAATCATTTGTCTACCGGTTTTCTTGGTGTCAGCTATCTTTGCCCTGCTCTTAGCATGAATGGCCATGATGACATGGCTTATCAGCTTCTCTTGAATACGACATATCCCTCTTGGGGATATCCGGTTATTCACGGGGCCACGACAATGTGGGAGCGTTGGAACGGCTGGACCCGCGAAAAGGGTTTTCACCCGTCCGATATGAATTCGTTTAATCATTACGCCTTCGGATCTATCGGAGAGTGGTTATACCGTTTTGTCGCAGGAATTGATACCGATCCTAAGCAACCTGGATACCGGCACATTTTTATCCGCCCGCATATGGGCTCTTTAGAGTGGGTCAAGGCTTCGTACGAGTCCATTCACGGGCAGATTGCCGTGTTTTGGAAAGTACAGGGAGCACATGTGACTCTGGATGTCAGTATTCCGGCCAATACCACCGCAACCATTTATTTTCCTTTATCAGCTACCGAGGGTATTTTTGAGAATGAGGTGCCGGTGCAAAAAGTGGCCGGGGTTCGGGGTTACCGCTCGTCTTCCCGTTTCGGCATTATTGACATCGGATCCGGCAGCTACCATTTTGTTTCGGGGAGGCAGAAAGACCATGTATGAAATCTGGGTAGAAGAAGCAGCGGATTTGGGTCAGGTTCCGGGACCCGAGATTTTTTGGATGTCCCGCTTTAAAGAGTGGTTGCCTCTCAAAATCTATGTGCTTTTGATTCGGGGGCAGGGCCAGACCATTTTAATCAATACCGGGCCGCCCGAGGACTATTTGGAACACATGAATCAAGTGTGGCGCGAGGAATTGGGAGAGCCGGCCCGCATCCGCGTTTTGCCCGAGCATCGTATCGAGAGTGCGCTGGCCCGTCATTCTCTTAGCTGTCAATCTGTGGATACGGTGATCCTGACGCCATTGCAGGCCTATGCTGACGGCAACATTGACAAATTCCCCCAAGCTCAGATTTGCATCTCGCGGAAGGGGTGGATTGATTTGTTTGCGCCTTCCGTCTTCGATGCTCGCCGGCATATGGCTGTTCCCGATCGTTTGCTGGAATATCTCGTGTTTGATGCGTGGCCCAAGCGCCGGGTTCGATTATTGGCGGATGAAGAGGAGATCGTTCCCGGTGTGAAAAGCATTTGGGTGGGCACTCATCACCGCAGTTCTTTGGCGGTATTGGTCACAACGGCTCGGGGGGTTGTGGGTTATAGTGACAGTGTGTTTTACTACGAAAATTTGGAACGGGACCATCCCCTGGGAATTCAGGAAAGCATGGAAGAATGCCGTGCCTGTTATGCCTTACTGCGGCGTGAAACCAATATTGTCGTCTCACCTTACGATCCGTCTAATTCAAAAAGATTTCCCGGTGGACGGGTGGCGGTTCAAGACTAAGAATCCGGGAGCAATCAGTGAATGCAAGAGAGGATGACTGCTATGAAAGCACTCAGCTGGACGGCGAAAGAAACCATGGAGATGGTTCATCGGCCTAAGCCTGGGATAAGACCGGGGTGGGCGGTAATCCGGGTATCGCATGTCGGCATATGCGGATCGGAGGTCTCGGGACATCTGGGCCATAATGAGTTGC
>JAMCTO010000041.1 GCA_023381095.1 Bacillota bacterium | reverse complement strand
GATATGCTGCGCCTGTTCAACCAAAACCTATCGCTGGCATTGTCAGCTTACAACGCGGGCCCAGGCAGTGTGGAGAATAATGGATACCAAGTTGTTCCGGGCACTTGGGGGTATGTGAACAATATTGAGGCTTTATACAATTTATATAGTCAATGGTTGGCCTCGGGCGCGTGAGGTATCCTATGCTTAAACAAATAGCGGTGGACAAACCCCACGGCAACCAGGGAAAAACCGGCTAATCCGAAACTGTCTATGCCGTGCCATACGTAATCAACAAAGAACAACGCGGCGGAAAAAATCGCCAACGCTGGACCCAAGTTTTCGCTGGGAAGCGTGATAAGATCGAGCGCCCACATCATGACCACCACAGAGATCATGAGTGCCATGGTGTGAAAATCCAGAGGCAACCGATGGCCATGGGCCAAATGATCGGAAAAAAATAACCAGGATCGAATGCCGATACCCAGTCCCAATATTCCCGCCACCCAAGCTATCGCGGATACAATGGTTCGCGGGCGCTCAGACTTTGTCAGGAGTTCTTGAACCAATCCAAAACAGGTCACGATTAAGGTGGCCACGAGCCCCGGGAAAATGATGGCAAAGTGGCGCCGCCACAAGAGCATCCCTGGCCACACCGGATCGGAGACATACACAGGCAAGTGAGGCCAATATAATCCACATTCAAGCCAAACGACCACGACAATCAGCCACGGCAATCGCCATGCCCTCATTTGCGTAACCCCCCGAAAAAGAGTTCGTTTTTTAAAGGATGCCCAGCTAAGAACATTTAAACCGACTGCAGAACTTGATCAGGTTGCTATACTGTTAGGTAGAAAGTATAGTGGGCTCAAGCAGCGAACTCGTGTAAACTATAGGGAAGTGGATTCAGGAGGGCGGATTTAACGATGCAAAATCGATGGTTGCGCGGCGTTATCACGATCGTCTTGGTGGTGCTATTTGTTTCGACGTTGATGGATCTGTTGAACACCCCGTCGAATGCTGCCAAACAGGCACCCTATAGCAGCCTGGTCACATCCATGAATAATCGCCAGATATCAACCGCCACAGTGGATCCGGCGACCCATGAGGTGACCTGGAGTGCCCACGGCAAGCAATACCAAACCGCATATGCGCTCGGCTATACCAACGACTTATCGAACCAGTTGGACAGTCACGGAGTCCAAGTCACCATCATGAAACCTTCCAGCTCCGGAGTGTGGGTGAGTATATTGGGGGATCTGCTGCCCATTGCACTAGTGGCCGGATTCTTGTTTTTCTTCTTCCGGCAAAGCCAAGGTGGCAACCGGATGATGTCTTTTGGCCGAAGTCAGGCACGGTTGCAGCCTGATACCCAAGGCACCGTGACCTTTGCTGATGTGGCTGGAGTGGACGAAGAAAAGCAAGAACTTGAAGAAATTGTCGACTTTCTCAAGAACCCGAAACGATATTTGGAAATGGGGGCTCGGATCCCCAAAGGAGTTTTGTTGTTTGGGCCACCGGGAACCGGGAAGACCTTGTTGGCTCGTGCCGTGGCGGGTGAGGCCGGGGTGCCGTTTTATACCGAGAGCGGATCGGGATTTGTTGAGATGTTTGTGGGAGTCGGTGCTTCGCGTGTTCGTGACTTGTTTGAACAAGCCAAAAAAAGCGCGCCGTGTATTGTATTCATTGATGAATTGGATGCGGTGGGGCGTATGCGCGGTGCGGGTTACGGTGGTGGCAACGACGAACGTGAGCAGACTTTGAATCAGCTGCTCGTGGAGATGGACGGGTTTGGGATAAACGAAGGAATCATTGTGATGGCGGCAACCAATCGGCCGGATGTCCTGGACCCGGCTTTGCTTCGACCGGGCCGTTTTGACCGGCAAATCGTTGTGCATCGACCGGATCAAGAAGGGCGGATTCAAATTTTGCAGGTTCACACCAAGAACAAACCTTTGGCTGACGATGTAGATTTGGCAGTTATTGCAAAAAGAACGCCAGGATTTACGGGAGCGGATCTGGCTAACCTGGCCAACGAGGCTGCCTTGCTGGCGGCACGAGAACGTCAAAAACGCATTGCTATGCATAATTTTGAAGAGGCTGCGGAACGAGTCATGGCGGGTCCGCAAAAAAAGAGCCGAGTGCTAACCGAGTTTGAAAAGCGGGTCGTGGCATTTCACGAGGGAGGCCACACTTTGGTGGGGATGCTCGTAGCCCATGGGGATCCGATTCACAAAGTGACCATCATCCCTCGAGGCATGGCCATGGGATATACGATGCCGGTTCCCGAAGAAGATCGCTATCTCATTACCAAAGAGCAGATACTGGATAAGGTGGCGATGTCACTGGGTGGGCGCGCTGCCGAGGCTATCGTCTTTGGGGAAATTTCCACTGGTGCCAGTGATGACTTGGAGAAATCTACCCGTATGGTGCGCCAGATGATTACCGAATTTGGCATGTCAGAGGAACTTGGTCCCATGACGTATGGAAGTCGTCAGGACCAGGTGTTTTTGGGGCGGGATTTGATGCGGGCTCGTAATTACAGCGAGGAAGTAGCATCAAAGATTGATCACGCCATTCGTCATATCGTGATGCAGCAATATGAGCGAGCTCGAAATCTTTTGGTCCAGCATCGTACCGCCTTAAACCAAATTGCGATGGGTCTCATTGACAAGGAAACATTGTCATCGGAAGAATTGCGCACCATCATTCAAGCCACCACCTAAACACAGTGGGGGTGTGGCCAGAGCCCTGTCGGCGACAGGGCTCTTTTACATTAGGGGGGCGGAGGGCACGGGCACTAGCTCATGTACTTGCGCCGATCAGTCATTTAGGCCAGACTAAAGACAGGTTGTAGGAGGTAATTAGTCGTATGCCGTCTTTGCCATTGGCAACCGGCATGCGCTTGACTGCGCGTCCGGCAATGAGATCCAATACAATTTCTGGGGGGCGAGGATCTTCATGGAGGATGCCTTCCAAGGCATCCCGATCGATGGCTATAATGGTTTCCGAAGATGTTTCAGGGGTGGCGGGATCTTGCACAACAACGTGTATCCAACGGGTGTCTGACGACGCGTCTACTCTTATGGCCAACGTGATATCCCCCAATTTTACGAGCTTCTAATGGGTACTTTATGCGATGCAAGCAATTCGTGCGCAATGATTTCTGTATCACCATAATATAACGTCTTTGCGTTCATCGGCGTTACTATTGTGAAAGATTCAGCAACTATCCAGTATTGCGCAAGGGTTGGACTTGGGATTCCGATATGTGCCAATCGACAGCTTGTCGATTTAAGGCGCGTGCATGGTATAATTTTTGCGCTTGGTCTTGATCGGGGAGGCGATTCGGTGAGTCAACGGATTCGCGTTTATCTAAAAATTCTATTTGCTATGGCCATGGACGCAGGAATGATCAACGTCTCAATGTATTTAGCAATGTATTTGCGTTTTGATGTTCCCCATATTCCCTCCGTGTATTTACAGCCTTATCTCCACGTCGTCGTGTTCTTTACATTGGCGACCATTTTGTTGTTTTGGATCATGCGAATTTACCACCGGTTATGGCAGTATGCAGGCTCACGTGATGCTCAAGTACTCATAGGCGCCATTTTGGGAAGTGCCGTCCTATTAGGCGCTTCATTATTTTTAGTGGGGGCTTCGCACTATCCCCGAGGGGTTTATCTTCTCTATGTTTTGTTTGCTTTGGCATTGGTCGGCGGTTGGCGATTTTTGCTGCGATCTTACTATGATTTTACCTGGATCCCTAGGTCGTTGAATGCGCCCCGGATTCTCATCGTGGGCGCTGGTAAGGCAGGCCAGTTAGTTGCTCAGGAGTTGTCACGCCATCCCGAAGTTGGAATAGCCTTAGGCTTCTTGGACGATGATGAATTAAAGCGGGGCATGCAAATAGGGGCATTGAAAGTCTTGGGAACCACTCCACAATTGCGTCAAGTGGCGCGAGACCATGGTGTGGACCAG
>JAMCTO010000040.1 GCA_023381095.1 Bacillota bacterium | reverse complement strand
CCTGTGGAGCGATAGGCGTTCAACGTCTCTATTTGGAGATAGTTGAGGGGATCGACCATAGGATTACGCCAGGCAATAACCTCTTTTAAGGTGGTCTGATCGTCTAACAATTCCTGATGCCCAGTGATGCGGAGCACTGCCTCTTTTAGTCGCAGGTACTCCTCTCGGATAGTCGGCCAGAACAGAGCTTTTAATGACGGTGTCGTCAGGTTTTGATAGGCTTCCGCCACATGCAAGTCGGCCTTCACTAATGCAAGTTCCATATTATGCACCAGGGTATGCCAAAAGGGCCACACCCGATACAAGTCATGGAGTTGGTCATAAGAACCTGGCAATGAGGAGAGGGCGGTGCCCGCTCCGTACCATCCAGGCAACAACGTGCGGTTTTGGGTCCAAGAGAATACCCAGGGTATAGCTCGCAGATCTCCCCACTCAAACTTTTCCCGCCATGATGGGCGCGAACCCCAGTTTAGTGCGGCCATTTCACGGATTGGTGTCACATCCAGGAAATATTCCCAGAAATGGTCGGCATCAATCAGGGACCGATATTGGATCAAAGCGCGATGTGCCAATTGATTAAACAATGTCCACACTTTAGGTCCAGGGTCTGATGCTGGGTAGAGCAGAGCTTCAACATGCGCTGTTGTCATCAACTCTAAACTACGATGGGCAAGGTCGGGCAGCAAAAATTTTTGCGAAAGGACTTCTCCTTGCTGGGTCACACGAAATCGATGGCGCAGTGATTCGTACGGCTGCCCCATGATGGCGTATGAGGTGGGACCCCCGCCCCGGCCTAAGGCGCCACCGCGCCCGTGGAAAAATCCCAGTCGAATGCCCTGATGCTGGGCCCATCGGCTGAGCGAGTCTGACGCTTGGAAAATAGCCCAAGACGCGGTGAGCATCCCCGCATCTTTAGTACTGTCAGAATACCCCAACATGACCTCTAGGTAGTCACCTCGCTGATGCACATGACGTCGCCATGCGGGTATTTGATAAGCCTCGGCCATGATTTTGGGACATCGTTCCAAATCATTGAGCGTTTCGATGACAGGAATGATGTCCACCGATACTTCGGGAACCAAAATGCGGAGCAATAGTAGTACGCCGACTAAGTCACTTGCGCCGTGTACCATACTAATCAGATAGTGAGAGACAGACTCAGGACCGCTTAGTTGTTGGGCTTCAGCTATGACTCGCAATGTAGCCTGCAATTCGAGACTGACCGTGCTCTCGGGATGAAAGACTGGAGGATTATCAAACGCCTGATTTAATATCGCAAGCTTTTCAGATTCGGTGGCACGCTCATAAGATTCGCCGAAAATTTCGACCAATGCGTCATGATGGACGCGGCTATGCTGACGAATATCGAGCGATGCCAAGTGGGTGCCAAATGTCTTCACCTGACGGCCCAGCAGTGACAGCAAAGGCGGTCGCCGATTGACGCGGGGACTCCACGCCTCTTCTAGTAGAACGATGTCATCATATAGGGTTTGGGTTTCCCGGTACTGTCCTCGCCGCAGTCTCTCGTTAATCAGTCCAACGACTTGACGCAGAGGTTCTTGGGGATACCGGTCCTTAAGTTCGGCAGCAACATCTGGCATCAGGTTGCTTTGAGTTTCAAGCCATGTGGAAATTCGGTCCTGGTGATGAAGATATCGCGGATGGCTGGTGAGCACATGTTCTAACCGCGAGAGGCGCTCTGCATAGAGATCTCGAGCGACTTCGCGGTGGCGATTTAGGGTCCACTGAGTGACTCGGGCATCGACATAAGGATGGCCGTCGCGGTCGCCGCCAATCCATGATTCAATCCGCCAATCGACGGCAGGCATATGCTGAGGCGAGACCAAGGATTCAATTTCTGAAGTGACTTGGGGCAACATATCAAAAAGACTTTCACGAATATAATAGAGGCCCAGTTCCACTTCGTCCGCCACAGTGGGACGTGTGGTGCGTTGGCTCGGGGTGCGCCAAATAGCTCGGAGCGCTTCCCGTATTTCCAAGTCGTTGGAGATACTCCGGGGTTGCTGCAATAATAAGCCGAGTTTCTTCATATGTTGCAAGATGGTACGGCGTGTACTTTCCGTGGGATGAGACGTGAGGACCACGCGTCCCTCCGCTGAGGTGGCAGCAGGTGACGTTATAGGTTGATTCACCATGCGCTGGCGCAAGGCCGAGACGGACCCTCGTAATGGTTCGGATGAGGTTCGGGCGATTGTCGATAAACGATGTAAGTCTTCTGCTAAGTTTTGCAGGCGCAGCCGTTCAGTGAGATACCGTGCTATGCTACTATCAATGGCTATGTCTGTTGTTCGCGAACGAATCTCGAACGGCTCTTCACGCAGGCGTAGGCTAGAGGCTAAATTCAGCCAATCATGAGCCTCTGCCACAATATTGCAGGCCTCCTCTTCTTGAACCACCAGGTCTAACAAGGGGTGCAATTGAGTCCAGTATGATTTCCACAAGGGAAATGAGAAAGAGTTTGTCATAATATTAACCTCGCACAGGGATTGATGTGAGTGTACCTGACCTGAGACAATGAGACAACAGGTAAATGAGGTTTCGGATGAGGAGGGCAACACATGAAAATGATTTTGGCGATTATCCAGAACGCTGATCGGGATAATCTTACAAGTGCATTGCGCAAGGCAAAAATTGGCCATACGCGGTTGAACACCACGGGAGGATTTCTGCGCCAAGGCAACACGACTCTAGTAATTGGCGTAGAAGACGACGACGTCGACAAAGTATTACACCTCATCGAAACGACTTGCCAGGAACGGGAGATATTGCATAGGCCAGGCTCAGGAGCACTGCATGCCGACGCCTACGTGGAACCGGTGAAAGTGCTCGTGGGCGGTGCTACTATTTTTGTATTGACTATGGAGCAGTTTCGTAAACTGTAAACACTTAATGGACCAGGTCCCAGGCGGTGATCCTGGGACCTCTCTGTTAGACCTCCAGATGCAGCATCCGCAACACTTGTTGTTGTTTTTCAGGGTTAGACTCATAGAGACCGCGCGAGGCGATCGTTACCGTTTTGCTGCCTGGTTTTTGGACGCCTCTCATGGTCATGCATAAGTGTTCTGCTTCAATCACTACCATTACTCCTTGAGGATTTAGCGTATTATGCAGTACATCGGCAATGGTATTGGTCATACGTTCTTGAATTTGGGGTTGTTTGGCCACGTGGTCCACTAGTCGTGCCAATTTGGACAAACCCGTAACGGTGCCATTGGCGGGAAGATAAGCCACGTGGGCTAACCCGTAAAATGGCAGCAAGTGATGCTCGCAGGCTGAATAAAAGGTAATATCTTTTACCAGCACCAGTTCATCATGATCGACATGAAAACGCGCTGAGAGTTCCTCGGCCGGATCGCTATGCAGTCCTGAGAATATTTCTTGATACATCCGGGCCACCCGTTGGGGTGTTTCGATTAATCCCTCACGATCCGGATTTTCGCCAATGGCTTCTAAAATCATTCGGACCGCTTGTTCAATTTTTTCATGATCCACCGTGTGTTGTGCTGGTGGCGCGGAATGGGTGGCTACACGGGAGCGGTGCACACCGGCGTTTTGCGAC
>JAMCTO010000039.1 GCA_023381095.1 Bacillota bacterium | reverse complement strand
CTAGCAGGCCTCTCGGGGGAGCGCAGAAGATCTCTTGGTAGACTGCCGTCAGCAACTGGCAGACATCGCCCATGAGATTCAGGAAACGGTGGTGTTAACGGTTATTCGGTGGCCATATGCGTTCGCGCTGGATGCTGTGGAAGGTCCCCGGGCCGTGCGCTGGTCCTTCACGGTAGGAACCCGGCATCCGCTGTATGCGGGGGCGTCTGCGAAAGTGCTGCTGGCATTTGTGAGTGATGAGGCCTTAGAGGACTATAGGCGCGTGACGTCATTAACGCCCCTGAATGATAAGCATACACCGGCAACCTGGGCGGTACTCAGAAGACAAATACAACAGATTAGAAGTCAACACTTCTGTGTGAGTTATAGTGAAGTGGACGAGGGGGTAGCGGCTGTGGCGGTGCCATTATTTGTGCATGGGATGGTGATGGCGTCGATTTCGGGGGTAGGGCCAACATTCCGCTTTAATCCCGAGAGTCACGTTCAAACACTGCGGAAACATGTGAGTGCTATGGAGCGCGAATTTGCGCTACACAAATGAGAATGCTTGCGATATCTTAATGTATGGAGGAAACCATGACGAGAGAGGAATTAGCATTAGAACCTTTGGTGAATTGGGCGACTCACGTTGTGCCAGCCGATATTCCAGGGCAGGTCTATAATCACGCGACCATTGTCATCATGGATTTATTGGCTGTGATTTGGGCGGGGCGTGAAGAACCAGAAGTCAAGGGTTTGGCGAAGTGGGTGACTGACCATCGCCATGACGCGGAACCGTGGTGGCGAGGGGTTATTCTAGGAACCGCTGCAGTGGCCTTGGAACTCGATGAGGGAAATCGGCGTGCCATGGGGCATCCCGGTTCACATATTCTGCCGGCAATGCTCTCGGTACTGCCCGAGTTACCATCCGTAACATGGGAAGAGGTTCTCTTTGCTTTTGTCGTCGCGTACGAGACTTCGGCGCGAATTGCGAGTGGGGGGACGCTCCGCCCGGGCTCTCACCCTCACGGAACATGGGGCACTATTGGTGGGGCTGTGGCCATAGCGCTCTTAAGAGGCGAGCGTTCGGGTTTGGCTGACACGGTTCGTTTAGCCAGTTCCGTTGGATTGGCAACCGCTTTTAGTGCTCCTCAAGAGGGGCGCACCGTACGTAATCTTTACGCGGGAATAAGTGCGATGATGGCTTATTTCGCTAATGAATGGTCAGGCACAATCTCTGGTATTTTTGCCCCATCCGACACGCTGTTTACGATGTGGTCGGACAAAGGTTTGATGGACGGTATTGGAACTGATTACGCTGTCACTCAAAATTACATGAAGATTATTGCGGCTTGCCGATATGTGCATGGTGCCGTCGAAGCCATCGAACGACTATCGTCTATGAATCAACTCCAAGAATCGACGATTAAGTCAGTAGATGTAGAGACGTATGTACCTGCTGCACTGCTCGGGGGTGTACCTCATAATACCTTAAGTAGCAAGTTCTCGCTGCCGTATGCAATCCTTTGTGGGCTACGGGGGCGTGGACACGACTTTGCCGCATTTCACCAACCGCTTCACTTATCGTCACAGGATTATGACTTCATGAATTCGGTCCGTGTTTTACCTTCGGCGTCATTAACCGCGCTACTCCCTGGGGTGCGTCGCACGCGTGTGACAATATATCTCCGAGACGGTGTAGAACCGCTTACGCTTGAGGTAGATTTGCCTTTGGGGGAATGGGACCATCCTCTACCCGATGGCGCATTGGAGACTAAATGGTCAATGTTACTGAGTGATTACCCAAAGACAATCGATCTGTCTATCTTATCGCTGCCGGTACTTCGCGAGTTTGTGAAAAATTTCCTACAATCCTGCTATGCGGAGCTTTGAGGCAGATGTTGGTCAGATCATGCTGTCAAAATGCCGAGGAGCTCAAGACAAATGGCTTGTCACTGTGGCGCGTGGTCAATTCTATAGCTTCATCCGTAAAGGGTATCGAACAGTTAGGAGAATCAATAGTCCCACTTCGATGTCCGTGATGGGGAGGCTGCACCTGCCGGGTGAAAAGGCGTGAGGAGAAGTGATCCGGAGCGAATGCTAAACTACCGGTGGAAGACGGTGATGGGGGTGGGGGCGGTTATGGCGGATTGGGAGTCGTCGCGGCCTCATTCTTGCCATGACAACTTGGGCATGGGGCTCAATGTCTCCCTGGTGCCGGATGTGGAACACAGCTGAACATTTCCCAGCGCGACGTAGTTTGGAGTTCCCTTGGGTTGCTGTCCCAAGGCCGGTCCAACGACGACAGCGAGGTGTTTGGGGAGGATTACCCAAGACAACAATCGCTTAAGACTACGACGTGATGTAATATCCCGCGAAGAATTCCTTGAGTGGGCACCATCGCTTATATGCACTACTGATCGCGTAATCTGACTCGGAATGGTTGAGTGGGCCAAACTTGTTCTCGCAATCCAGACCACCGAGACGCCATTGTTGGAGGATCTTCGGCAACCCGGCGCGATTTCCCATCCAATGCTCAGTGAGCCTCTTTGTATGGAAGATTGAGCCCCACCCTGAAATGGGGTGTTGGAGACTAAGGCATCCAGGGCTTGCGCCTTGGGCGTGCTCGATCACTCGTCATGAGGCCGCCAACGCCAAACAGCCCTTGAGGAACCCCAAAAACAGCCGGAAGCCAGGCGACTACATCTTCGTCGTCAACAGCTTGGTCCGTGGGGAGCACTATCAGAGAGTCGCTACGACCCGCTCAAATATCCATCCCACACGATGCGACGGTACATGACCGGGTCGGTGGCACCTTCCGTGTTAAACAAGAGGACGCGGGCATCGCGACCGAGCCCCATCACTTCGCGCAACTCTGCGTATTGGGGGTGGTCCATGACGATGGATAATAATCCCAAGCCTACAGCACCCGACTCTCCGGCCA
>JAMCTO010000038.1 GCA_023381095.1 Bacillota bacterium | reverse complement strand
GGTGGTGAGCCATCGGCGTAGCGCAGGACATATTGGTCTATGCGGGTAACCTTCCTGCGCGTATGGGTAAAATATTGCAACTCCTCTTGGACATCATGGGCCAAATGATAACTGCCGGGACCGTCCCAGTAAAATGTTTGAGGACCATGGTAGGGTCTTGCGCCTGAATTACAGTGAATATCGATTAGCACATCAGCGTGCGTGTGGTTTATCCATACCATCCGTTCACGTACTCGGTATTTCTTGTGTTTAGGAACATCAGAAATGGTCGCCCGGGTTAACAGCACGCGAGCTCCAGCTCTTTGGAACCATTCCTTTAAGGCTAATGCAATTTCTAGGTTAATTAAATCTTCGGCTGCCCGCTTTCCAAGAGCGCCTGGGTCGTATCCTCCGTGCCCTGGATCAATAACCACTACACGTCCCGCCAAAAGGTCGCCCGCCATCGGAAATTGTTGCGCCTGAATTACTGGGGGAACAATTGCTAAACACAAAATGGAGAGCAACAACGCTGTAAAGACTGCACGTGCATGCCTCACCCCGAACCACCTCATTGATGTTTTTATAGATAGTGTGGGACACGATGCGAAAATCTACTCTTAGACGTTCGGTTCTGGTTATTTAGAATACAGCGAGTATAGTTAGAAAGTCGTACTTTCTCCGCCCCGTGACAACACAATACTTAACTAAGATAAAATTTTCCGATCTATTCTGCTTTTTTAGTGTCAATCCTAATTGACTTATGATACATTACCGCTAGGAGGGATGAATGGTGATTGGGGCAAAAATCCGCGACTTGCGAAAAAAGCTGGGATTAACCCAGGAACAATTAGCCGGGGACGAGCTGACCAAAAGCTACGTCAGTCAAGTAGAATTAGGCCGTATCCATCCATCCCACAAAGCGTTAGCAGTCATTGCAACGCGCTTAGGCAAGCCGTTGGGATATTTTTTGGAAAACGGCGACGATCTGCGAACAATCGAGGTATTGCTTAAGGCCGCTCAAGCCTTGTGGAACACGGGTCGGTTGGATGAGGGCATGTTGGGTTTGCAGGAAGCGTTAATGTTAGCAGAACGCACTGGACGCGAAGACATTTTAGCCCGCATCAAGGCAACCATGGGGCGCCTTGAGATGACCCAAGGCAACTTGGACACTGCCCTCAAATACCTTGAAGAGAGTTTGACATTGATCCATCCCAACGAGCATCCGGCACAAGCCGTAGAAATCGCCAATACCTTGGGCATGTTGGCAACTCGAAGCGGCTCCTTCCATAAAGCCATGAATTCGTTCCAACAGGCGTTGGAATATGCTCAACGGTTACCCGATGAGGCTGCTGACGTACGTGCCGAAGCCGCACAACATTATGGCGATTTTTGCTACAGCCAAATGCAGACTGACGTAGCTTTGGAGCTCTACCAGCAGGCGATGACTGATCCTCGCCAATTGATTTCTATCAGCAGAAAAGCCGAACTTTTAGGCAGAGTGGCTTCTACTGAATGGCAACTGGGACACCAAGATAAGGCGTTAGCAGCTATTACCAACGCCTTGGCTCTTCTGGACCATGTCAAGGAGTCTGAAGAGAAGGCTGCCATTAGCGGAGATCTGGCACGTGTGCTAATCAACATTGGACGATTTAATGAAGCACACGAACTCTTGTTACACAGTCTGGAAACATTTGACCGGTTAAATTTCCATGAAGGGCAAGCAGTCATTTTGGATGCCTTACTGCAATTAAGTGCTGCAGCCCATTCCCCAGAGTGGTTGCATCAATATAGCCAAAGGGTTTTACGAACCCAAAACGCATGGCCATGGCATTCTGTCAAATTGTACGCTCTGAGACTGTTGGCGCGCCAAGCCGTAGAGGTCGGACAGCTGGAACCTGCACGTGACTACCTGGCAGACGCCTTACAATTTGCCTACGACGAAGAACGGATCGACATTGAATGCGAATACTATCTCATCCGAACCCAACTTGGAGATTCTTCGGCCTTGGACCACCTATGGGCGCACATTGCCGATCTTAAGTTTACCAATGCCAAACCTCGTCCATTTACCCCGCGGATGCCAAAGATCTCGGCCCCTACGCTCTCGTTTGCAGGATCCATCATCTAAAGAAAAAAGCCCCCATGGGGCTCTTTTTTTAACGTTTGGAGAATTGCGGCGCCTTACGGGCTTTTTTCAAACCATACTTGCGGCGCTCTTTCATGCGCGAATCCCGCTTTAAAAACCCCAGACGCTTTAACGGTTGGCGGAAATTCGGATCGACAGCCAGCAATGCCCGGGCAATGCCGTGGCGTACCGCTCCCGCTTGTCCTGACAATCCGCCACCCTCCACCTTGACCAACACGTCAAACCGTCCGTCCACTGCCGCAGTTTTTAGAGGGCTCTCAATAATCGTACGCATGGTGGCAACGGGGAAATAATCTTCGAAAGCGCGACCGTTAATCACCGTTCTTCCTGATCCGGGAACCAACCGCACCCGGGCCACGGCATTTTTACGACGGCCTGTACCCCAAAATTGCGCTACTGCCATTTATACCTTGACCTCCCACTCTTCCGGCTGTTGTGCCTGATGCGGATGTTCACCGTTGCGATAGACTTTAAGTTTTTTAAACATCGCCCGACCCAAACGATTATGTGGCAACATTCCACGCACCGCTTTTTCCACCACAAAATCTGGTTTTTTTAACATTAATTGTCGATAGACAGTGCGTTTGAGTCCACCCTCGTAACCCGAGTGGTGAAAATATATTTTCTGGTCTAGCTTCCGTCCCGTGAGGACGACCTTTTCTGCATTAATAATGATAACATGATCACCGGTATCGAGATGAGGGGTATAAATCGGCTTATGCTTCCCACGCAACAACGTTGCCGCCGCTGTAGCCACCCGCCCAAGGGGAATCCCTTCTGCATCGATCACATACCACTTTCGCTCAAAATCCTTGGGACGAGCCATATACGTGGACATTCAAATCCCTCCTACGAAGTGGGCCGGCTGAGACCGCCGAAACCCGAACAGCAATATTCTAATGTTATGAAGCGTTCGTGTCAAGATGTCGGTCCCGGTCAAAAGCAATCTAGCACCTAATGCAGCAGCATGCTCATCAATAGGCGACAATTCAAGATACCTTATGACCGTCCCAGGCTCCACAGTGAAGATCGTAGAACTTCGCCATAATACCCGCCAGTTGATGGAATAGGCCCGATTAGGGGAATAGGTTTGCCGCGAGCACTCGATATTTCCCAAAGCCAGTTATTAGCCAGGTAGAAAATACCCTGGCCTTTAGGAGCCCACACCGGATCTGTGACGCCTGGACCCGCGTTGCTCCATATATGCCAGGTACCGTTCTCCCATACTGCCAGTTGGCGCGTTTTCACCCAGTGATGATAGGCCGTTAAGAGATTCCAAGCCGCATTTTCATTGTTCTGGGCAAGAACGGCAGCCACTTCTTGAGTGTACGGATTTAGTGCAGGCTCGATAGCTTCAATCCCTTTTGGGGTTGTAAGCCGACGAACCTGCTGATGATTTATTAGAACTACCGACTTGCCGCCAGAAATAACGCGGGGTCCTCCCGCCATAAATCCCCAAGGGTGTCCTCCTCCAAGGGTGAGATAGTTTCTGTAAGGCAGCATAAATGGCAACTTTATGACGTGTCCCGTGGTGGCGTTCCAAAGATCCAGAGGAGCACCGTCGGCCATAATCGAAAGCGAATACCCTTCATCAATCCAGTACAAGATATTGTGAGAACGGGGGACGAAGGCAGCAAGCCATATTCCATCACCTTTAGGCGCGTTGAACAGGGGTTTAGGTGTGCCAAACCCGGTGGCTGTGGCCGTCACTTCGGTGGCCACATCGTGACGCTGGCCCAAAGTGCCTTCAGTAAGGCTATAAGCTAGATAGGTGCCGTTAGGCGACCAAATCGCCGAACCATCCACGGTGCCCGAAAAAAGTTTCTCGGTGCTGGCAACATTACCGTGTAGGGTAATTAACCGTAGCGCGGAGTTTTGTACTACTGCGATTATGTCATGCCCTGGTTGCCATTGGTAGCTCACGGCTGAAACACTGAGAACCGCGGTTTTTGCGATCCGGTTATAGATGTGAAGCACGGGGTTCGCTCCATAGGGCCCCGAGGTTTGATAGGCCAAATATTGTCCATCAGATGACCATAAGGGATTTGTCGCAGACGTATTGGACGAAACGTGCACCAATGAGCCGGTTGGGGTAGTCATCCAGAGTCCTGTAGCATTGGTGAATGCAAAATCACCGAGCTCAGAAGCGATCCCGAGATTTAATTTGGGCACTGGAAGCTTTGGCTTACGCACCGAAACAACCGGGAGCGCGGTTTTGGAAGCTACAAGATGCCACGGAGCCCACACGATGAGTCCCGCCAAAACAGCCACTCCTAATGCCCACCACCCAGGAGAACGGTGCGGTGTGGACATTTTCCAGTGAATGTCATTACGCGACTGATGCCACCGCTCATAATCAAAGGTAACAGGAGCTTGAAGTGGGAGCAATCCTTTTTTGTCAAACCAGTCTCTAAGTTCCTTATCGCTTGGGTTCATTAATGATCCCCCCATATGGCCTTAAAGCGCCGTCGAGCCCTATAGAGACGTCCGCGAACCGATGCTGGCGGTATTCCGAGCAAAATGCTAATCTCATCGACCGGAAGGTCGAGATAATAGAAAAGCCAGAGACATTCTTGGTCAATCCGCGGAAGTCTGACCAGAGCATCTTGAACCAGCACGCGAATGGTCCAATCGTCCGATGCAGCGGTTCCTTCGCTGAGCCCTACCGCATGGCCTGACA
>JAMCTO010000037.1 GCA_023381095.1 Bacillota bacterium | reverse complement strand
GTAACGCTTAGTCCGGCGCATCGTCGAGTAACACCGAAGAGAACAGGGGGGCACCATGGCTATTGAGTCGGCGCTCAAAGAGCGGTACGACAACGAAATTGTACCGGCCTTAATGGAGCGGTTTAAATACAAAAACCCCATGCAGGTACCCAAGGTGGTAAAAGTGGTCGTCAACATGGGTGTTGGGGATGCCGTAGGCAATCCTAAATTATTGGACGCTGCCGTAAATGATCTGGCGGCAATTACTGGACAGAAACCTCTAGTGACCCGTGCCAAAAAATCGATCGCGTCCTTTAAGGTGCGGGAAGGCATGCCAATCGGCGCTAAGGTGACACTTCGCGGTCAGCGGATGTACGATTTCGTCGAAAAATTGTTCTATATGGCGCTGCCTCGGGTGCGGGACTTTAGGGGATTGTCTACCAAGGGATTTGACGGCCGCGGGGGATATACCCTAGGTGTTAAAGAACAGATTATCTTTCCTGAAGTGGATTATGACAAGGTGGAAAAATTGCGGGGAATGGACATTACCATTGTCACCAGTGCCAATACCGATGAAGAAGCGAAGCTGCTTCTGACGATGCTCGGGATGCCATTTACGCCGCAAAAGGAGGAGTTGCGCCATGGCTAAGAAATCGTTGATTGCTAAAGCGAAGCGGACCCCGAAGTATAAAGTGCGCAAATATAGCCGTTGCCAACTCTGCGGACGACCCCACGCCTATATTCGCGATTTCGGGTTGTGTCGGTTGTGCTTCCGGCAGCTAGCGCATCAGGGGGAAATACCTGGCGTGCGCAAGGCGAGCTGGTAACTGGGGAGAGGAGGATGGCAGTGACAGATCCAATTGCGGACATGTTGACCCGTATTCGTAACGCCAATACGGTGTATCGGGAGTTGGTGGATGTTCCGGTGTCCAGAATGAAGCGTGCCCTAGCAGCGATTCTCAAACAGGAAGGCTTTATTCGTGATTATGAGCTGGTTGAGGACGGCAAGCATGGGATGTGGCGGTTATACTTGAAATATGGACCAAATCGGGAGCGGGTTATTAGCGGTTTGAAGCGGATAAGCAGGCCAGGACTTAGGGTCTATGCACGGCACGAGGAGTTGCCGCGGGTTCTAGGCGGGCTTGGCATAGCGGTACTGTCTACCTCTAAAGGCGTCATGACGGAGAAGCAGGCTCGGGAAACCCGGGTGGGCGGCGAAGTTCTATGTTATGTGTGGTAGGCGATTAGACTCGGGCAAGGAGGAGAACGATGTCAAGGATTGGCAAAATGCCTATCATGGTGCCCGCCGGAGTTGAAGTGGCGGTCGAAGGGCAGCATGTACGGGTCAAAGGACCGAAAGGGACCTTAGAGCGTACATTACGGCCAAATGTACGGGTGTCAATAGCCGAGGGCCGGATCGACATATTGCCGGTGGATGAAAGCGGGGAAGCCCGAGCCCAATGGGGGCTGTCGCGCTCTTTGGTGGCCAACATGGTGGATGGGGTCTCTCAGGGATTTCGTCGGCATTTGGAACTCGCTGGGGTTGGGTACCGGGCGTCTAAGCAGGGAAGCAAGCTGGTGCTGACTGTGGGGTATTCGCATCCTGTAGAAATTGAGCCCCCGGAAGGAATCGATTTTGAGGTGCCGAATCCCACCAACGTGTTTGTCAACGGATACGACAAAGAAACTGTTGGTGCCATAGCGGCCAAGGTGCGTGGGGTTCGACCTCCAGAGCCCTATAAGGGCAAGGGCATCCATTACAAGGGTGAAAAAATTATCCGCAAGGTTGGAAAGACTGGAAAGAAGTGAGGGATAGCACGTGTATAACCGATTTGACAGGAACGCGGCCCGTAAACACCGTCATTTGAGGATTCGAAAAAAGGTGCATGGTACCCCCGAGCGGCCGCGCCTTAATGTCTATCGATCAAATTTGAACATTTATGCTCAGATCATTGACGATAGCACGGGGCGAACCCTTGCGGCGGCGTCTACGCTAGACCCCGCCTTGAAATCAGAGCCGGGCCGCCTGACCGTAGCGAAATCACGATTGGTGGGACAGTTGGTAGCAGAAAGAGCTCGGGCGCGTGGTGTAACCAAGGTGGTTTTTGACCGCGGAGGATACAGGTATCATGGCCGGGTTAAGGCATTAGCCGACGGAGCACGCGAAGCGGGTTTGGAATTTTAAGAGTCGGGAGGGACACTATGGCACGGCCACAATCACAAGGGCAAGATGGGAAGCCGGGAAGTGAATTTAAGGAAAAAGTGGTATCAATCAATCGTGTGGCTAAAGTGGTCAAAGGCGGTCGACGATTCAGCTTTAGTGCGTTGGTTGTGGTAGGGGACGAAGACGGCAAAGTCGGTGTTGGCTTAGGAAAAGCAGCGGAGATTCCGGAAGCGATCCGCAAGGGCATTGAAGATGCAAAAAAACACATGGTCAGGGTGCCACGTTTGGGCACCACCGTACCTCATCAAGTGGTTGGCGAGTTTGGTGCCGGACGGGTACTCATTAAGCCTGCGGCTCCGGGAACCGGGGTTATCGCTGGCGGACCAGTACGTGCTGTGCTGGAGGCTTGCGGGGTTAAAGACGTATTGACCAAGTCACTAGGCTCGGCTAATCCCAACAACGTGGTAGCGGCCACTATGAACGGGCTGAGCCAGTTGAAGAGTGCGGACCATGTCGCCCGGCTTCGGGGATTAACGGTGCGTCAGGTTTTAGGAGGCGCGCATCATGGCTAAGATCAAAATCACGTTGGTGAAAAGTCCGATTGGCTACGCACATGATCAAAAAGATACGGTCAAGCGCCTTGGGCTAACTAAAATGTGGCGTACCGTGGAGCATGAGGACAACGAGTCCATTCGTGGTATGGTGCACAAGGTGCGGCACTTGGTAAAAGTAGAGGAATCATCGGAAGGAGGGGCTAATTCGTGAGACTGCATGATGTAGCGCCTAAGCCTGGAGCGCGGACTGCAAAAACCCGCAGAGGGCGTGGTCTAGGATCAGGTCTTGGAAAAACCGCCGGACGTGGCCATAAAGGCCAAAAAGCCCGGGCTGGTGGATCCATTCGACCCGGTTTTGAGGGTGGTCAGATGCCGCTGCAACGGCGGTTGCCGAAGAGAGGATTCGTTAATCCATTTCGGGTCGAATATGAAGTGGTGAATGTTGGAGCACTTAATCTCTTTGAGCCCGACACCGTTGTCACGGTAGAATTGTTGAAGCGGCATCGGTTGGTGCGAAGGAATCTTCCAGTCAAAATCCTGGGCGAGGGGGAACTGGATCGCGCTTTGGTGGTTAAAGTCAATGCTTACTCCAAATCCGCCAAAGAAAAGATTGAAGCGTTGTCAGGACGCGCCGAGGTGATATAAGGTGGCGCAAAATGTGATGGACGCTTTTCGAGGGTCAAATCTCAGTAAGCGCATCCTATTCACGTTGCTGATGCTAGTGATTTTTAGGGTGGGGGCCCATATCCCAATTCCTGGAGTGCATGCATCGGTGATCCAGAGTTTATTTACCAGTGGCGCCACAATCTTTGCGCTTTTGAACCTTTTTTCTGGAGGAGCCACCGCGACGCTGTCGATCTTTGCCCTTTCTATCATCCCTTACATCAATGCCAGTATCATTATGCAGTTGATGACGGTGGTCATCCCATCGGTGGAGGAATGGTCGAAAGAGGGAGAAGAGGGCCAAAAGAAAATCACCAAAGTCACCCGTTGGCTCTCGATAGGGCTGGGTGCGTTGCAGTCGTTGGGCATCGCGTACTACCTTTACAACTATTCGTCCAATGGCGTATACGTGTACGTGCATCATGAGATAGGCTCTCTGTTATTGACAGCCTTGCTGTTGCTGACCGGGTCGGTGATTTTGATGTGGGTTGGAGAAGAAATTACCGATAAAGGGATTGGCAACGGAATTTCTTTGTTAGTGCTGTTTGGCATCATCTCACGGTTGCCCTTTGGTGTGGAGACACTGTTTAAGTACATCACCGCCGGCGTTCTATCATGGCCTAAAATAGTCATATTCCTCATCATCGCCGTGTTCATTATTGCGGCTGTGGTCTATGTCAACGAGGGGCAGCGCAAGGTTCCGGTGCAATATCCCAAACGGGTAGTAGGCCGCCGTATGTACCAGGGACAATCGACTCATTTGCCGATTCGGGTAAATCAGGCCGGCGTGATCCCTGTGATTTTCGCTATCTCGCTATTGATTTTGCCGTACACTATCGCCCAGTTTCTAAAAGGCAATTGGGTCACTTTTATGGAGCATTATTTTGGTATCACCTCCCCCGCCTATATTATCTTGGAGTTTTTGCTGGTGGTCGTGTTTACCTTCTTCTACACCGATGTAGTATTCAAGGTCAATGACGTCGCCGATAACCTGAAAAAAGGCGGCGGCTATATTCCAGGGATTCGTCCAGGAAAACCTACTGCCGAATACCTGGCACGGGTCAGTGGCCGGTTGACCGCGGTGGGCGCTGTATTTTTAGGGCTTGTTGCGGTATTGCCTAGTTTTGTCACCATGGGCCTGGGTGTTAACGGTCTGTACTTTGGCGGCACTTCATTGCTCATTATCGTCGGTGTGAGTTTGGACACCTTAAAACAGATGCAAGCGCAAATGCTGATGAGAAATTACCAAGGATTTATGAAAGGCGGAGGGCGGTGATACCAAAATAAT
>JAMCTO010000036.1 GCA_023381095.1 Bacillota bacterium | reverse complement strand
ATAGGCGGGGATCAGTTCCCACCAATACTGCGCGACCAGACTCGGTCAATTCCACCCATTCGGTTTCTTGGCGCAAGACATAAACCGGGATCCCAAGGGCTGCTGCCTCTCGCTGAACGCCGCCGGAATCGGTGAGCACTTGCCGGGCATGACGTTCCAGGGTAATCATCTCAATATATCCCACCGGCTCTACCCGACAGACCGCATCAGGCACTAAACCCCATAGATCAAAGTCATAAAGTCTTTGTCGAGTGCGTGGATGTAGCGGCCAAATAATTGGTCCGGAAATTTCTCGCAATGCGTTAACAATTCCCGAAAGTCGTTCGCGATCCTCAGTATTTTCTTGGCGATGAACGGTGACCAAGGTATATTGCCCAGAAGTTAGACTCATCGTGTCTAACAGATGCGGCAAAGATTTGACTTGGAGAACAAGCTCATCCATCACGTCCCCGGTTAGCACCACCCCTTCAGTAATGCCCTCCCGCGCCAGATTGCCTACTGCCGTGGCGGTGGGACAATACAGGCGGCTAGCCACGTGGTCCGCCACAATACGGTTGATCTCTTCTGGCATCGCCCGGTTGTAGCTCCTAAGTCCGGCTTCAACATGGACTACCGCAATGCCCAGCTTAGCTGCGGTTAAAGCACCCGCCAATGTTGAATTGGTATCCCCATATACCATCACCACATCGGGGTGTTCTTCAAGCAATACCGGTTCTAAGGCCATAAACATGCGCCCCGTCTGAGCGCCATGATGATCCGAACCCACAGCCAACTGATAATCTGGTGTGGGAATCGCCAATTGTTCGAAAAATATATCCGACAGCAAGCTGTCATAATGCTGTCCTGTGTGCACCAAAATTTCGTCAACATGCTCCCGCAATACGGGCGAAACCACTCCCGCCTTGATAAATTGCGGGCGCGCACCAACAATCGTAACCACCTTCATGCATGGTACCCATAAAATGCCCCAATAGCTTCAACCACCTGGTCCACTTCTAGGTCGGTCAGTTCCGGAAACATCGGCAATGACAAAACCACACGCTGCGCCTCTTCACTATTGGGAAATTCTCCTGCCTTATACCCCAATTCCCGGAAAACCGGTTGCAAATGCAGTGACAATGGATAATAGACAGTAGTGCCAATACCATGCTCCTTTAAGTGCTGTGCCAGTTCATCCCGCCGTTCCGCACGAATGGTATATTGATGAAACACATGGCGATATCCTACGGGCACGATAGGTGGCACTACCTCCGCTATCCCCAGTTGGGTGAGGGCATTAGTATAGCGTGTTGCCAGGGCAATGCGCCGTTCGGTCCATCCCGCCAGGTATGGCAGTTTGGCGGAAAGCACAGCAGCCTGCATGGCGTCCAAACGGGAATTGATGCCCAAGGTTTCGTGATAATATTTCTTGGTGGCACCATGGACCCTCAGGATCTTCACCTTATCGGCCAACCCGGTATCATGTGCGGTCACTAGGCCGGCATCACCAAATGCCCCTAAATTCTTGGTCGGGAAGAAACTAAAACAGCCCAAGACTCCCATCGTGCCAGCGGCTCGGCCATGAAGACTGGCTCCAATGGCTTGTGCCGCATCTTCCACGATGGGACCGCTATATCCGCTCATTAGAGCGGTCATGTCGGCCATCAGGCCAAACAAATGGACCGGAAGCATGGCCCGGGTCCGAGGGGTAACTCGTGCCAATGCCGTGTCCGGGTCCATATTAAAAGTATCCACTTGAATGTCAGTAAAGACCGGTTTTGCGCCAGTTCTTAAAATACTGCCGGCAGTGGCAAAAAACGTAAAAGGTGTGGTCACCACTTCGTCGCCAGTACCTATGCCTAATGCACGCAGGGCAAGATACAAAGCATCTGATCCATTGGCAACCCCTATCGCATGTGGTGTTCCAATGGCCCGAGCTATCGCGGTTTCGAACTCGGTTACCGCAGAACCTAAAATGAACTGTCCGGAAGCTACCGCGGCAGCAATACGCTCTGAAATTTCAGGCCCGCAGATCTCAATTTGACGGTTTAGGGTAAAGGACGGAATGCTCATGGGGCCTCCTTGGTCAGGGAATCTGGAGGGAATAAAAGCTGTTCCCGCGGTGTCGGCCGAACTACCCGCGCTGGTATTCCCATTACCAGTTGATAAGATGGTACGTCTTTGGTAACCACGGCACCTGCAGCCACCACCGATTCTTGACCGATGTCCACACCTGGAAGCAGGACGGCTCCGCCAGCCACCCTAGCACCGCGATGGATATGAGGACCTCTGGTGGCCTGATGGCGGGCTTCAGTACGGGCAATATACGGATCATTGGTGGTAGTAACCATGGGTGCCAAAAAAACATAATCTTCCACCACACTTTTGGCGGTGAGGTATACCGCTGTCTGAAGCTTGGTATAGTCACCGATCATCGTATCATTTTCCACTGTACTGTTATGGCCAATGACGACATTTTTGCCTAAGTGGCAGCGTTCACGAATCTGCGCACCATCGGCAATAAACGCATCTGGCCCAATCACCGAACCCGCGTAAAGTACTGCATAGGCACCGATTTGACTTCCAT
>JAMCTO010000035.1 GCA_023381095.1 Bacillota bacterium | reverse complement strand
CCATGCGCATCAGTAATCTCGAGCCAAAATAAACTCAGCCAATTCCTGGAGGACTGCCCGAGCCGGATGATTGGGTAATAAAGACGCTTGGTGCAAAGCTTGGTCCACATACTCTTCAGCTTGCCGGCGCGCATATCCGAGAGCACCGCTAGTATCTAACAGCCGTTTAATTTCGGCCATATATTCCATCACCCGGTCCGACAATAAATACTGGTCTAATTCAGCCTGGTACTCCTTTTGTTCTCGCGCATAAATGATGGGCAACGTGTAAATACCCACCGCCAAATCTCCTCCAACGGCCTTGCCCAATTTCTCGGGATTGGCCAACCAATCCAGCAAATCGTCCACTACCTGATATGCCAGACCGATGAAGTGGCCATACTGGGTCAATGCTTCCCGCACTTCAGGGTCCGCACCGCTCGCCATCGCGCCCAAACGGCAACTAGATTCCAAGAAAAACCCCGTCTTGGCCTCTATTCGACGCCAATAATCGGTTTCCGAGGCGACTTTTCCTTGACTCAAATTTTGCGCAATTTCGCCGACACACATCACATTGACCACCCGCGCCGCCAGCGCCACAATGTCCATGTCATGAGACCGGGAAAATAACTCAAACGCATTGGCAAACAAATAGTCCCCCGCCAACACCGCTACTGGATTGGTAAACTGGGTGCGTACCGCAGGAATGCCGCGGCGCATCGACGCCTCATCGATAATGTCGTCATGCACGA
Source organism: Bacillota bacterium (assembly GCA_023381095.1). Taxonomy (GTDB): domain Bacteria; phylum Bacillota; class Sulfobacillia; order Sulfobacillales; family Sulfobacillaceae; genus Sulfobacillus_C. Next base: position 10,556 of record JAMCTO010000035.1, on the reverse strand, counting down.
GGGTAGCCATATGAATCATTTCCACTGCTGTGGCCACGGTGACCAAACGCTCCTCCGGGTCTTCTCCGCGTTCATGGCCAAATTGTCCTGCCAATAAGACCAACGCTGGTCGAAGACGTTTGCCCCCGGCCAGGAGCAAGTAGTCGGAAACTTCCGCCACCAAGGCGTTTCCCTGTCGCAAAGTTTGAGTCAACAGCGCGTCCACCCGCTGTAGTCCGGGTTCGACCAACGAAAACAAGCCCAAAATAATCTCCTCTAATAAAAGATTTTTTCAGTACAGCCAAAGTCACAACAGTTTAACCACCGTGTCACAACCCACTTGCTGTCCACAACGGGTGATCCCGGTGCCCGACGGCAGTCGCATCCACACGGGCGCCGGATATCGTTATTTTATCATCATCTTCCCGACTTCCGGGAAAAACACCGGACCCTGCTCAATACTAACACACCATAAGAATAGCTTAATCGTTTTTTCATCTAATGAAGCCAGAAAAAGTTGGCAGATTGATTCACCAAATGCACCACCGGAGTTGGATACACACCAAGACCAATAGTTCCAATCACTGCCACAACCAGCACCACGGCTCCACTCAAGGTCCAAGACGGCACCGCGCGTGATTCATCACCGGCACTAAACAATGCCTGCACCGGCCGCAAGTAAGCGCCAAGTCCCAACAAGGTCCCGACCACTAACCCAATGGCTAGTCCTGGCTGATTGGCAAATAGGGCGGCCTGCAATAAATAAAATTTGCCGACAAAACCGCCAGTTAATGGAATGCCAGCGAAAGACAGCATGACAATGATAAAAAATGCGGCCATTAGGGGTCGGCGAGCCGCTAAGCCTTTCAAATCCGATATCGTTACGGTGTCTTGGTTTCCCGCTACCAAAATCAACACTGCGAACGCCCCGAGTACGGCAAATCCATAGGGCAACAAATAAAACAACATGGCTCTCGCGCCATCCAAGTTGTGGGTCGCCACTCCCACCAACAGAAATCCGGCGTGACCAAGCCTGAGTATCCCAGTAACCGTTTTTAAGTCAGTTTGCGGCAAAGCCAGAAGGTTTCCCACAATCATCGTCAGCACCGCTAAATACCCCAGAGCCGGACCCCACCACTGGGGCGAGAGATAAAATCCAAAATCTAAAAAGCGAAGCAAGATAGCTGCCGCCCCCACTTTGGTGCCAAACGCCATCAATTGGGTCACCGCGGAAGGGGAACCCTCATACACGTCAGGTACCCACATGTGAAAGGGCACGATTCCCAGTTTAAAGAAAATGCCCGACAGCGTAAGGGCCAATCCCGCCCACAACAGAGGCGATGTGGTGTTGGCCAGCGAAGCAAAATGGATAAAGGACAAAGACCCGAGGGCACCATACAGCAACGCCAGTCCAAACAACAAAATTCCTGAGGAAAAAGCCCCAAGCAACAGATATTTCAGTCCGGCTTCACCGCCGGCAGCAGTGTGTTCCGAGGCCGCCAAAATGTAAAGCGGCAAGGACAGCACCTCAATGCCTAAAAACAATACGATGGTATTGCCGGCCAATCCCAATATCATCATACCCAATACTGAAATCATGACCAGCACCGGAAACTCCTGACCCCATCGCCTCTCGCCCCATCCTAGCAAGATGGCCCCAATGCCCGCCAACAAAACAAACAGGTTGACCAGCAAACTGTAATTGTCCACTACAATTCCGCCAGAAACCATCACATGCGGCTCGAGCGACTTGGACCAAATCGACGCGGAGGCCACAAAACTTGACAACAAGCCAATGAGTCCCAACCAAGAGGCCAATCGAAAACGATTGCCTACCAACATGTTCCCGAGTAGAGCCAGGAGAACAAACCCGACGACCAAATATTCAGGGAGCATTAAGTGAAACGAACTCATACGCCCCCTCCTTTCGCTGCCAAAAGATGTACCGCATGATATAGGGACGGCACCGCATGGGCGGTAATCCCATTAGGCCAAACACCCAGCAACAGGACTAGCCCTGCCAAGGGCACAATCCACCACACCTGGCCAGCCTTTAAGTCCAAAATTTTCTGCCCTTTGTCGGGCCCTTGCATGATTCCTTGGAAGACGCGCAACATGTACCAAGCCGCCATTACTAACACGATGACTGCAATGACCGCGAACACTACTTCGTGTGCTACCAACCCTTGGATAATCAAATACTCGCCCACAAAACCGGGAAGTCCCGGCAACCCAAGAGTGGCCAAAGCAAAAAACAGGAAGTAGGCTGCCATTCGCGGTGCAGACGCATTCAATCCATGCATCGCGGCGATGTCTCGGCTGCCAGTGCGCTGTTCCAGCAAACCCAATATAATGAACAGTCCGCCCACCATCAAACCATGCGCCACCATTTGAAATGTTGCGCCCAAAATTCCAACCCGGGTCAAAGAGAAAATTCCCAGCGCAATCATTCCCAGGTGAGATAGCGAAGCGTAAGCTGTGACCATTTTCATGTCTGTCTGGCGGAGCGCCATAAATGCCCCATAGATCAAGCCAATCACCGCCAAAATCAACAACCCCGTCTGGTATTGGACAAACTCAGGGAAAAACAGGGGCAGCATGATCCGTAAAAATCCGTAAATCCCTGCCTTGGACATCACTCCCGCCAAAAGTCCGGTCACCGGCGCCGGCGCTTCTCCATACGCATCGGGCATCCACCCGTGAAACGGCCAAAGGGGTGCTTTAATCGCAAATGCCAGGAAGAACGCCGCAAAGATCCATGGCGTTACCCGAGCATCCATGTGGATATTTACCAGTTGAGAAATTTCGAAAGTGAGCGGTCCTGCCGGTTGGGTATGAATAACTGCCACCGCCACAATGCCAATCAGCATAAACAAACTGCCAAATAAATTCATAATCAGCCATTTCATCGCAGCCCGACGGCCTTTGGCTCCCGACCAACTGGTCAACAAGAAGAAAATCGGGATCAACACCACTTCCCAGAAAATGTAGAACAAAAACAGGTCTAGAGCGGAAAAGAGCCCCAAAGATCCGAATTCCAGGAACAAGATCCAAAAATAATACATTCTGCCCCATTCGGCCTTGGAAGCCAAGATGGCGACCTCCGTCATCACCACGGTCAATCCCAAAAGGAAGAGGGATAGTCCATCGGAGCCTAGATGAAACCGAATGCCCCAAGCAGGGATCCATCGCACATTAACCCCTTGCCCTGGATGCATCAACAGCGCAACATAAATCCCAATTAAAATAGCCCCAATGATGCCCGCCGCTACCTTGGCGCTTTGCCGCGGCATGAACAGAGTTATCAACGAACCCGCCAATGCCACCGCCAACAGCCATACCACTAACATGCCAAAGCCTCCTCTACGTTATGTGAACGGCTCACACCCGGATTAGGTAGTAGGCCAATAATGCTCCCAATCCCACCATAATCGACAACGCGTACCGTCTCACATAACCGGTCTGAAGCGGACGCAAATCTGTGGCCCAAAGCCAAACGGCCGACGCCACTCCATTGATAAACGACAAAATGCCTTGTTCCACGGGACGACCCCAATCGCCAATGGTCTTAAACGGATTCACCGCAATCCAAGTCCATACCGCATCCATATCCCACGCTTGATAGGCATGACGCCCAAATCCATGCGCAATACCGGCTCGCGGGGCCGCCTTTTTTCGAAGAAACAGCCAATAAGCCAAGATGATGGCGACGACCGCTAAGCCGACGGTAATCAGGGTGCCGAACAGCGGTCCGGATTCGAAAGCTGCATGACTGGCCCCGGGATATGCGTTAAAAGTGGGTGCCAACCAGTGGCCCAGCCACCCTTGGAAAAATCCTCCGATAGTGGCCAACACCCCTAAAATTACTACGGGAACCGTCATTACCCATGGTGCCTCGTGAGCATGCTCATAGAGGTGAGCGTCGCGCGGAGATCCAAAAAACGTCAGGAAAAAGAGCCGGAACATGTAAAACGCGGTCAAGCCTGCCGTTAACACGCCGATTGCCCATAATAACCAGTGCCCTGAATTATACGCTTGCCCGAGAATCGCTTCTTTGCTGAAATACCCAGAAAACGGAGGAATGCCGGAAATCGCTAATGTGCCCGCCAAGAATGCAAACGTCGTCCACGGCATTTTCTTGACTAGGCCACCCATGTGGCTCAGATCCTGCTCGCCTTGCAAAGCGTGAATGACGCTGCCAGCCGCCAAAAAGAGCAACGCCTTGAAAAACGCATGGGTCATAAAATGAAACACCCCAGCCATAAATCCCCCCACCCCAATGGCTAGGAACATGTATCCCAATTGACTCAGGGTAGAATACGCCAGTACCTTTTTAATATCTTGTTGAAATATCGCAATACTGGCGGCAAAAATAGCGGTAAAAGCACCGATTGCCCCTACAAGATAATGCACATCAGGTGCCAGACGCAATAAGGGGTACAGCCTGGCCATCAAATACACCCCAGCCGTCACCATGGTGGCGGCGTGAATTAAAGCAGAAACCGGCGTGGGACCTTCCATCGCGTCGGCCAGCCACATATGTAACGGGAACTGGGCAGACTTGGCCATAGCACCGACATAGAGCAAAAATGCGGTCCACTCGAAAAATGCGCTGCCAGGCGCCGCGTGTGCGAAGATGGCAAATAGATGCACGTAGCCAACCGAGTGATAACGAAAATATAAGAGAGCTAGGCCCAACAGGATGCCAACATCGCCCACGGTGTTCATCACAAAGGCCTTTTTTGCCGCACGTACCGCAGAGGGACGCTGGTACCAAAAGCCAATCAAGAAGTACGACGCTAAACCCACAAGCGCCCAGCCAATCAGGAGCACAATCAGGTTTCCCGCCAATACCAATAGCAACATGGCGAAAATAAAGAAATTTAAATAGGAAAAATAGCGGGCTTCCCCCGGATCGTCGTGCATGTATCCAATAGAGTAGATATGGATCAACATCCCGACTCCGGTGATCACCAACAGCCATATGCCTGCCAAAGGGTCCAAGTACAATCTAAAACCGATGGAAGGGCCGAACCCGCTAATCCACGTCCACAGGGTGCCAGTCACTATGCGGTGACTAGCCGCCAATTGGCCCAAATGCATGTCGGCCATAATGCTGAGCAAAAAGCTGATGCCGACCAGTACACTGGCCCAAATGCCCGGAAGCTTTTTGGGCATGAGTCCCTTAAACGTGGTGATGGTAACTGCGCCGATAATGGGCAACAGCAAAATCTCAACCAGAAGTTGCATGCCTTAAACGCTCCTTCTTCTCATCTGATACCCGCCTTAACCCTTCATTCCCGATATCTCGTCGATATCGAGACGGTGTCGTCGATGATATACGGTCACGATAATGGCCAAGCCAATTCCTACCTCGGCCGCTGCCGTGCCAACAATCAAAAAAGCCATGACCTGCCCAGACATGGAATGCCACTGCCGCGCAAAGGCAATGAACGCAAGCGCCGCTGAATTCCACATCATCTCAGCGGACATAAACATAATCAGAGGATTGCGCCGCGCCATGACCCCTATAGCACCAATGGCAAAGATAATCGCTGCCAGTCCGACCACAAAGTTTATTGGTATCATGACTCTCGCCTCCCGGGGCGGCTAACCCGCGGCCGTTTCATTGGCCGATTAAGCACTAGTATCCCTACCGCGGCAGTGAGCAACATAATGGCCACTGCCATTAGATACAGAAAATCAGGGCCCCACAACAAATGTCCCAATCCATCGATGGTGCCAAAATTGGAAGGAATCCCGGTATTGACCGCAGAACCTGGATGCGTAATTGCCAATACAGCTAAAACAACACCCACCCCGATGGCAAAAATGCCAGCCCACCAACGTTGGCCCCCCAATTCCTCCGGGGGTTCACCCTCTTCTTTGCCCGCCGTTAGCAACGTAACCACAAACAAGAACAGCACCATAATGGCTCCGGCATAGACAATAACCTGGGCCACCGCCAGAAACTCTGCCGATAATAGCAGATACAGCACTGCCAAAGCTAAAATATTCCCGACTAGCGCCAGTGCACTGTGCACTGGCTGTCGCCCTAATATCACGCCCAACGCCCCGGCGATGGCTATCACCGCCAAGATAATAAACGGAATCATCTCGCCCAGTCCCTCATTTCCTTACCGGTGGGTGCAACAGTTCTTCTTTGTCCGCAATCATATCAAGACGGTCCGATGCGGCTAATTCGTTAAATGGAGTAAGCCGCACCGCATTGGTGGGACACGCTTCTTCGCACATCCCGCAAAAAATGCAACGAATCAAGTCCACCTCATAATCCACCGAATAACGGTTGGTCCACGAAATGGGCTGCCCCTCCGGAGCTGAGGCCGCAACCACCCGAATAGCGTGGGCCGGACACACAGCCTCACATAGACCACAGCCTACACATAACTCATGGCCATCGGAGTCTTTGGCCAACATGTGCTTCCCCCTAAAACGCGGAGAATATTCGCGGCGTTTTTCCGGATAGGCAATGGTGTCCCGTGGTTCAAACAGCGCCTTAAAAGTCACCCCAAGCCCTTTAGTCATGGCCTTTACGCCATCTAGCATGACCAGCATCCTCCCTTCACAAGCAAACTACAGTATTCCGCTGACAAATGCCGCCGTTCCCAGAAAGTAAACAAATGAGACGGGCAACAGGACTTTCCACCCAAACGACATCAGTTTGTCATAGCGAAATCGGGGAAAAGTAGCGCGGATCCAAATGAAAACAAATATCACAATGGCCATTTTAATGAAGAACCAAATGATTGGCGGCAAAAAGCTGGGCCCCAGCCAACCACCAAAAAATAACGTAACCGCCAAGCCGCTGACCGTCATCATATTGATGTACTCGGCCATGACAAACATCGCAAACCGGATCCCCGAATATTCGGTGTGGTATCCTGCAACCAACTCTGACTCCGCTTCCGGCAAGTCAAATGGGGTGCGGTTCGTTTCCGCTATAGCCGTGGTGAAGTAAATCAAGAACGGGATGATCTGGGGCAAGAAAAACCACCCTTGCGCTCTCTGCGCCAGCACAATACTTTCTAAATTGGCCGTGCCTGCCATCATGAGAACCCCCAAAACCGATAATCCCATGGCCAACTCGTAGGAAATCATTTGCGCCGACGCACGAATACCCCCCAGCAACGAATATTTGTTTTGCGAGGCCCATCCGCCCAGCACAATGCCGTAGATTCCGAGTGAGCTAAATGCGAAAGCTATGAGGAGTCCGATACCGGGATTGGCAATATCCAGGCTGACTGTTTGCCCAAAAATGTGAATGGGAGCCCCAAAGGGAATTACCGCGTCCACCGACAAAGCCGCCAACAAAGAAAATACCGGAGCCAGACGATATACCACGGGATCCGCTTGCAACGGCATCAGATCTTCTTTTAACATCATCTTGACCGCATCGGCCAACGGCTGAAAAAGGCCCCACGGTCCCACCCGGTTTGGTCCCAACCGGAGTTGGAAAAATCCCAAGAAGCGCCGTTCCGCCAGCATGGTGTAGGCAAATCCACCCATTAAAATCAGCAGCAACAAGATGACTTTGACAATCAAAAGGATAAATTGAATCATGCCGTAACCTCCTCATGAACCACCTGAGCAGTTACCGGCCCGTCGTGTAAGTGATTGGTACCAAAAGCGCCCTGCGGCAGCCATAAAATTCCCCGCGGAACCCTTGGATCTGGAGTAACCGCGGCCACAATGCTTTCACTGTCCTGACTCACCAAGACATGGCACGCATGCATCGGCAACCCAAGTCGCTGAGCGTCCTGATCATTGATTCTACCGGGAAATTCCGGGAGCCTCGGTGCCAATATTTCTGACGGCAGTCCCGATTCCCAAATCAGAGACCCTGTGATCAGCACCAAATCGGCACCGGATTCCTCAGGCCGTAACACGGGATGCACCTCTTGGTCAATCGGCTGCGGTGGCAGCAAGTCTCCACTGTCATCATCAAATGGATCCCAGTCGTCTTCAACATTCAGCGTCTTCATCAGGTGATGGGCCCAAGTCGTCAGATAGGTTTTGACTGGGCGCGCCTGGCCCGGGGGCTGCACCACAGCCATGGCCACTTGAATCCGGCCTTCCATGTTGATATAGGTTCCATACACTTCAGCCCACCCCGCGCCGGGCAATAAGGCATCCACATGGCTAAGTCCCTCCGGTGGCAGCAGGCTTTCCACCACCAGGTGTTCCACCTGGTTAAATGCCTCCTCGACTAACTGCCGCTTGGGATATTCACGAAGCAGATCAGACCCAAACACCATCAACATCTTGATCTCACCGTCACGCGCCCTTTGCAAAAGGCGGGTCAGCTCATCAAATTGTGCAGAAAATCCGGCTCGTTCGAATCCCCGCCAATTGGCAGGACCAAACGTCGGTAACACCCGCGTTGGCTTTTCTCGCAGCATGGCTAATACTGCCAGAACCTGGGCCATGTCAGCTTCTTTGCCGTCCCATAGCAATACCAGATGGTCCGCCTCTAAAAGATGAGTACCTAGCTGCTTCAAGGTTTGTGTTGAGATTCTGGGTGGCTCAAATCCCGCCAAATGTTGAACTAAGGTCATCACCCGTTCGTCATCGGAACGGTTTGCAGCTAGAGCCAACGCCATCACCGCAGCCCCCTGTTGCGGCCTAACCAAGACATCTTGGCCGGGCAAGGTATCGCGCGTCAACACCGTCGGACCCACCCCAATGACTCGCAGAGCCGGATAATGCAATAGGCGGTCGCGTAATTTAAGATGCACTACGGGAACCGTGTCGTAAGGATCTGATCCCAACAGCACCACCGTGTCGGCAGATTTGATGTCGTCAAAGGTTCCGTTGAGGCCGCGGGGCAAATATCCAGTCTCTGATCGGCTGATAGCCAAAGCATCCGTCCCAATCACCTCGTCGGCAAACCGATGCAACTGATACGCTTCTTCCGTGGTATGGGTGCCTCCAACAATAATCCCGATGGATTGCCCGCCATATTTCTCGATAACCGTTTTGAGCCACTCGGCCACTTGCCGGGTAGCCTGAGCAGCTGTTGTTTCCGAGCCATGTACCAAAGAACTTAGGAGACGGTCCGGATGATACCCAAAGTCATATCCAAAACGCCCGCGATCACAAAGCCAGCCCCATTCACGATCCGGTATTGGACGCCCTTCCATACGAATCACATGGCCTTCCCGGGCGGTAATTTTACTAGTACAGCCTACCGGGCAATGAGGGCGCGTGATTCCTCCCGTTCAATGTTCCAGGGCCGTCCCTTATGATGATATGGTGCCGACAACAATGCGCCTACCGGGCACAAATCGATGACATTGCCGGTAAACTGGCTTGAAGCTGGTACGTGATTCACCGTAGTGACTACGGTTTCCACGCCACGCCCCTCTAGAAGTAGCTGCTCTTCACCAACATATTCCTGCATAAACCGCACGCAGCGCTGGCAGAGCACACATCGCTCCTGGTCAATCAATACGAAGTCATTAATCGGCCCATCCTTGACTTTTTCAATTTTGGGCTCTTGAAACCGGCCGCCTGCGGGACCATATTCAAACGTATAGTCTTGCAGGTAGCATTCGCCGCCTTTATCACATACGGGGCAGTCCAGTGGATGATTAATCAACAAAAACTCCAGCACACCTTTTCGCCCTTTATCTACCGCTGCCCCTTGGGTGTGCACCGCCATGCCGTCAGCCACCGCCGTAGTGCATGCCGTGGCGAGTTTGGGCATCTTCTCGACTTCCACTAAGCACATACGGCAGGCGCCAAGCGGGCCCAACGCTTGATGATAGCAATAAATGGGCACATCGATCCCAAGTTTTGCCGCGGCGTCTACGATCATGGTTCCTTCCGGAACCGTAACCTCCTGCCCGTCAATGGTTAACCGTATCATACAGCCTCGCTCCCATCGGACACCCGTGTCCCGCCACGTGTGCCTCAAATTCGTGCTGGAAATACTTTAAGGCGCTTACCAGAACCCCAAGCGACGCGTCGCCCAGGGGGCAGAAGCATTTGCCAGCAATATTGTCTGCTACATCTGACAATAAGTCCAAGTCACTGCTTTGACCCATTCCCTGTTCTATGCGGTCCAACACGTCGGTCATCCAATAGGTTCCCTCCCGACAGGGGGTACACTTGCCGCATGACTCTTCGCGATAGAATTTGACCAACCGCGCCGTGGCGCCCACGATGCACACTTGATCATCCAGCACAATGCAACCGCCCGACCCTAGCATCGAGCCCGCCTTAATCACGGACTCGTAATCCAACGGGGTATCGAGTTGGTCCGGCATCAACAGAGGAACGGAACTGCCCCCAGGAATCACGGCTTTAACGGTGCGGCCCGGCAACAGACCTCCTGCATATTCTTCAATTAAAGTGCGAAGGGGGGTGGCCAGCGGGATTTCATAGTTGTCTGGCCGTCGAACCCGACCGCTCACTGACATAATTTTTAGTCCGGGGCTTTTTTCAGTGCCCATAGAGGTGTACCACTCGGGGCCATAGGTGACTAATGGCGGCAGGTTGCAAATCGTTTCCACATTGTTTACCACAGTGGGGCCGCCATACAGTCCAGCCACCGC
>JAMCTO010000034.1 GCA_023381095.1 Bacillota bacterium | reverse complement strand
TGACCATAAGGGCTTTCATCCCTCTTTAATGGACGTGATACCGCATTTTTTGGAAACTACCATGACAAGACGCGGTCTCTTGACGGATTTGATCAATGGCTGAGCCAAGGGATCGGCGATCTTATGGTGACTATACCTAAAATTCCGCTGAACAGGAAATGGCTTCCTTACGCGGGTTGGATCCCCAAGGATTTTGGACGGAGGGGAATATAAGCGGTGACGGACATAAAGTCCTTCCCACCGAGGTGGACGTGCTGTTTGTCCAAAAAGGGAAAAGTTGTCTCCTTGCGGATAGCGATTCGCCTGTCGGCGTGAAGGAAGATGGAAGGGACAAAGGATTCTGGTCCTCACCGTATTCTTCGCAGGAGATCTCAAAAGCATGGATAAGATAAGGCGCCTTTATCCCACGCAACCGGTTGTATAGTTCTAATGATAGTTCTTGAGGTTTCGGAGCTAATTCAAAAATCCGGAACCCTGGTCCGCGTAGCAGACATCAACAAAGCCACTTGCGTTGTCATAAAATGCGTACTTGCGCCTTTTCGGTGAACTGAGTGATTTCTCTCATAGCGGATGGATTACAATAGTCTTATGCAGGGTGGTAAAGAAAGGGGCAACCGAATGAATCTCTACCGCGTATTGTGGGAAGCCGCCCGAAACAATCCTCATGTTACCGCCATTACGACGCAGGACGAAAGTTATACATACGCTGAACTGATTACCTGGGCTGAGCAGCTGGCATCGGGATTTTGGCGGCTTGGCGTTAGGCCTGGGAACCGGGTGGTTCTTCTATTGAGAAACCGGCCTACAACGTTTGCCGTGTTTTGGGCAGTGATAGCGCTAGGTGCGGTGGCGGTGCCGATAAATGCCGATCAGTCCCGCGAGACATTACGTCGTACGTTACAGGATGTCGAACCCCAAGCTATCATTTACGAGGCTCTGGAAGGGAGAGGCATAGCTGGTCTTACGGGCTCGGAACGACCGCTGCTTATTGGCGTGGGGGCGGATGATGCGGATATTGAGATTGGGGAATTACCTCATTTGGCGAAGGTGCAACCAGAATTTCGATTCCATGAGCGAGAGGCCGACGACGTGGCTCTCATTCTCTATACGACGGGAACTACCGGCCAGCCCAAGGGAGTGCCCCGGACCCATTTAAATACGCTTTCGGCGGCTCAAGCCCATGTGATGCAAAACTGTTATGAACTTCGGGAGCGGATTCTCGGGGTGATGCCCCTTTCCCATACCATGGGACTTCACCTGTATATTGCCGCAACTTTACTCAGCGCCACATATGTCGTAGTCCGAGACTTGGACCCCGATCAGGCGGCTGAATTGATTGATCGTCAACGGGTTTCCGCATTGTACCAGACACCATTTTGGTATTATATTTTGCTGCACTCCCAACAGGCCGAGAAATATGAGATGCGGGCTGTTCGTAAAATTGGCTACGCCGGCCAAGTCATGCATGAGAGCTTAATTGAGGCCTGTATTGATCGGTTTCATCCGCAAGTATTCAAAAATCACTACGGAAGCACCGAGGTCTATACTCATACGATTAGCAATGTGCTCGCCAGAATCCCGGGTTCGGTGGGACAAGCGGGGAATCACTCACTGGTGACGATCGATGGCTCCCGGGTTGCAGGCACTGTCGGAGAGGTATTGGTTTCGCTCAGTTCACCCGAGGCTTTTCGTGGTTACTGGAATCGGCCTGATTTGACCCGAAGACAGTTGGACGATGGGTGGTATCGCACGCGTGATCTCGGTTATCAGGACACTGAAGGAAACTTCTACGTTGTTGGCCGCATTGATGACATGATTATCAGCGGTGGGGAGCATATCCTCCCCCAGATTGTGGAATCGGTCTTGGCAAACCATCCGAAAGTTTTAGAGGTGGCAGTCACCGGGGAACCGGATAACCGTTGGGGGCAAATAGTCGTAGCCTACGTAGTGCCCCGCACAGTCGGGTTACGGGTCTTTGAGCTTGACGCCTATTGCAAGCAGCAATCCGGGCTTTCTTTGTGGGCACGTCCCCGGAAATATGTATTTGTACGGCAAATTCCGAAGAGCGCCACGGGAAAGATCATACGACGGGAGTTGACGAATTTGGAGGGGAGTCTTTGATGCGCAGTGTGGTAATTTTGGACGACGATACGCTCGCAAGACACAATCTGGTGTCTATCCTCCAGCAAAGCCCATATGCTTTCCTGAGAGTTTTCGAGGCTGCCACGGTTGAAGGAGGGTTGCGCTGCATCAAAGAACACCGGCCATGTGCCGTGTTCGTGGATCCCTCTATTCAAACAGGGTCTGATGATCTCATTCGCCACCTTATCTTGGCGTCACCTCATCACGCGCTGGTGGTGACAACACAACTGAAAATGTTTGAGGTGGTGTACCAGGCGATAAATGCCGGTTGTCAGGGATATCTGTTAAAACCCACGTCGCGTGCGGAGGTATTGGACCTTTTGAATCGGATCGTGCCTATCGGACAAGAAGCGGAGGCCCCGATAGATTTGGGAAATCCGATACAGAGCGCGGTGGCATACTTAGAGCAGCATTTTGCGGACCCCATTACGTTAGCTGAATTGGCCCAATTAGTGTATTTAAGTCCTTCATATTTTAGCCATCAATTTAAACTCGAAATGCAGATGACTTTCGTGGAATACCTGACCCATTTACGCATGAAGCGGGCTAAACAACGGTTGCGTATGACAGATCTTCCCATCGACATGGTTGCCGAAGAATGCGGATTCCGTCGGGCCAGTTACTTTACGACCCAATTTCATCGCATCCAAGGGTTGTCTCCGTCCCAATATCGTCGACAATTTCGCGACCGTCTGTTCGCTAAGTCCCTGGAAAATTAGAATACTGGGCAAAAGAATTGTGCAATTTCCCGGCCGGTTCTCATGCTAGCCTGAAAGAGAAAGGAGGGATTGGAGTGGCCTGGGTAGGACAATCCATACCGCGCTTCGAAGATGGGTCAGGTATTCCACGAAAGTCATCTGCATTTCGAGTTTAAATTGATGGCTAAAATATGAAGGA
>JAMCTO010000033.1:390-4236 GCA_023381095.1 Bacillota bacterium | reverse complement strand
AATGGCTATACACCGCGAGGAAAACCTGCAGAACAGGTACTGAAACGATATTTTACCGGGGTGCACCACCCGTTTTGAAAACTGCCGGAAAAAGGGGAAGGCAAACGGTCGAACGATGAAGGGATTGGCGCGCTGAACCTGCACCGTTGGGGGAATTGGGTAACAGGTGACAGGTGTGACGGTGGCAAGCCTGGAGAAGGAAGGACAAAACCATCACATTCAGTAACCACCTGAATTTGGCAATAAACCAGAAGTTCTAGTGCATTTGCTAAATGAAGAAGCAGAGCATAAATTCTTCGGACGGGCATAGGGTAGGACCAAACGGTTTCGGGAGGATACCCATGAAGCAACCCATGACCCTGCTTCTTCTACTAGTGTTTGCAGTGGTGCAAATATACTTTGCCAAATTGCCCCTATCCCATCAGGTACAGGGATCGACATGGCTGGAGGTGAGCCGGGTTCCCGCCGGACTGGTGGAGCGTGACGGAGAGTATTATTTGATTGGAGCGGAACAAGCATTTCGGCTCCATGCTAACGGCGTCCACATAACGACTACGGCGGTTCACGTATCATGGATTGATATTTCTCAGCCATCGGGTCAAGGAGTGTGGCACTTGGCCATGGGCGACCGAGAAACACCATTGGTGGGCATTGGGGGTCCAGTATATCCTGCACCTAATGGCAAAATGGTAATATGGGTCGACCAGGGAACCCAAGAAGCATATGTGTCGAGCCCGGCGACCGGAACACTCACTCCTCTCGATCCCCAAATGTCCTCGGTCACCCGTGCACTTTGGGCTGGGGATAGTCATGCGGTTGCGCTTTTGGGAATAGGTCCCGAGGGAATGGGAATCTATCTATGGGACGGAGACCACAACCTATTGCCGACTATCTTGCCCAATTCTTCGATGAAAATATTACAATTCGGATTTACACGTCAGGAAACCATTTTGGCGACTTTGAGCAATGGTAGGGTTGTGTGGCAGGGCCACGGTCTAGTGAGCAATCTGCCAGCACTGAACCCCGTGGCGCTTGCTCCCAATCATGCTACTGTGCTCGGTATGACGCCTAATGACGTAGTGTTGTGGCACAAGGGACAAAAGATAGAAAGTGCGCGCCCAGACCTAGCATGGCAGGGAATGCCGCGATTTTCCTCTAATGGGGATATGGCAGGAGTTCTCGGCCGTTCGTTAGACGGACAGCAAAAACTCTTGCTTTATGGTTTCCGAAACCATTGGGAAATATCCTTGCCATATCCGAATGCCGACTATCATCTGATTGGGTTTCTTGGCAATCACTGGGCCTTAGTGACGATTTCCAATGGTTCACATCAAGGTACTTACGCATGGTGGATTAACGGTTAAAATTGTGTTCTATTTTAGTGGTTTCCAGTTTTGTGGTCTTCCCTTTCTTTTAGTGACATGGTATTATAGGCGCTGTGGTTTGAAGCTTGACGCAACCGGAGCTATGAAATATAATCAAGAACGCACCTTTTAATGGGCGGATAGCTCAGCGGTAGAGCACCTGCCTTACAAGCAGGGGGTCACAGGTTCGAACCCTGTTTCGCCCACCATAACAATACGGAGGCGTGGTGTAGTCGGCCTAACACGCATGCCTGTCACGCATGAGATCACGGGTTCGAATCCCGTCGCCTCCGCCATAAATTTTTGCCGCGGTAGCTCAGTCGGTAGAGCAAAGGACTGAAAATCCTTGTGTCGGCGGTTCGATTCCGCCCTGCGGCACCACTTAAATTTGAATCCCTGCAACGCTTGCAGGGTTTTTCTGTTTTTAGCAGCGGATGCGGGATTGGTCGGCGTCACCAGGAGACTGGCGAGCGAGTATAGGGGATAGCACTGCAACACCTTGGGCGACAGACGAAGGGTGGTCGGGGTGCATTTCCTTACCCTGGCTTGACTGATAGGGCAGCGCCCTTCCTGCTCTTGGAAGGATTTGAGTTGACAGGAAGAGAATACCTGTTCATTCGACAAAACCGGGGTAATGAATGAGCGATGCTGGCACGGCAACTGCATCATGGTCAGACCTCGTGGACCTTGGAGTAACGTACTCGAGTATAGTCCAAACTATCAGGTAAAGAACAAGGCTTAAGGTGGGACGGCATACCTTCGTGCACTCTCGGAGGCGAGTGGGCGTTAAGAACACCCCATGTCGGATGTGCCCGCTAAATCCCACAAAAAAGAAAAACAGACGCTGTTACAGCAGTTGACACGTTGTTCGGTGCCACTGGATATGGTACCATAAAGCCGAGGAGCGTAGAGATGAGCCAATGGGAAAAACTGCTGGCTCGCATCCACAACAACCCGAAAACCGTCACGTTTGACGAGCTGGATAAAATTTTACAGCGGGCCGGCTATGTGCGCCGGCAACCTCGGAGTGGATCGAGCCACTATGTATAGGGATCGAGCCACTATGTATACACCAAAGGAACTCGGATTCTGACTGTCCCCAAGCACAGTCCGTATGTCAAGGAATCCTATGTCAAAGAGGCGCTCAGGGTACTTGACGAGGAGGGAACGGAATGATGAGCGATAACGACTTTGACTGGCTGATGAGTTTGCCCTATCGGATCGAGCTGTATCCGGCTGAGGAAGGCGGGTATGTGGCGTCCGTTCCCGATTTGCCCGGGTGCGTGACTCAGGCTGAGACCAAAGAGGAGGCCGTCACGCTGATCGAAGATGCTAAGGCTGCTTGGCTCAGTACGGCCATCGAACAGTCAATCTCGATCCGGACCCCGAGTACCCGCCCGGCCTCCTATTCTGGGAAGCTCAATGTACGACTGCCAAAGTCGTTGCATCGGGCATTGTCTATGCGCGCAGAAGAGGAAGGCGTGAGTCTCAACCACCTCATCGTGTACAAATTGACCCAAGCCGTAGACGGAGTTGCTCCCAGTCGGCGCGCGAGACAGCCCAAGTCCCGTACAATGTCGATGCACAAGCGCGAAACCTAATTAAAGATAAGAAAGAGCCCACGGACATCGAGTATGTAGACCCGTTCGTTAGCCCTTTCCCCGGAACGGCTAGAACGTCCAATCGCCAGGCCTGGCGTCACCAGGAGCGTCTGGAAACGGGGGTATGGGAGCAACTCGGTAGACATCGGGGATCCCCGAAACCCACGTCCTGAGCGGACTTCAGCAACATCACAATCGAGGTAGACCCCTTACCCTAGATCTGAAAATCCTTGTGTCGGCGGTTCGATTCCGCCCTGCGGCACCATTTTTTTGAGATTCCAAGAAGAAATTACGGTTTTCACCGCTGCCTGGCAGATGGTGATTTTTTATTTTGTATCATCGTGTTTGTGGCTTGGTGTTGCATGGACTGGCTCATATACGTGAGAACTGAAGAGCAAGATCCGTCAGGAATTACGCACTTCCGATGGTTTAATACCCGACCATTCCGAAACATAAATGTCCTATAATAGATGTCTTGGTAGAATGAATGCGGGTCATGATTTAATTGCTATACAGAATGTACTTCTGGGTTGTGTGACAGGAAGGGGCAGTAGAATGTGCCTAAAATCTGGAATGGGACGCCTGATTCGATCAGGGTCTGCTTTGGGCAATGTGTTAGCAGAGTATCGCCAAAGTGAAAGCGGACAAGCCATGGTTGAACATAACGCCCGCGCATTCCCCTTCTTAGGTGATAGCCAAGAGGGGGTCAAGCGGGCCAGCCCGCAGGGCTAGACAGCCCTAAATGTTTGTTCTACAAGGGCATAGGGCCGGAACGGTCCGAATCGACGCCTGGGGAGATCCAGCATAAGACGCACGCAGTCTAACGGCTCGGCGCAGCGGTCGTAGAACCAGGAACTTCCGGGAGTGATCCCAGAAACCCC
>JAMCTO010000033.1:0-362 GCA_023381095.1 Bacillota bacterium | reverse complement strand
GTTCATTACGCTTTGGTCATTGCAATTATCGCCGTTATAGCAATTTCGGGACTGAGTTTTCTGGGCATTACCGTGAAGATGCAGCTCCATCATATTAGCCAAGGCTTAATAAAGGGCTATTAGTGGAACATAACGGGGAGTGGAAATCATGGAGTTTTCTTGGTCTGCAATTCAGTCCATTCAAAATCTCGAAACTAGCCGTGAAGGCAGGTTTCAACCCGAATTCCGCCCCATTTTATTGGGATATTTCGGATTAGCCCCAGGAATGCGAGTTTTGGAGGTGGCGTGCGGCCCGGGGACCTTGGCGCCTTATCTCGCCGCAGGACTCAAGCCTGGAACAGTGACGGCGGTCGATTTGGACA
>JAMCTO010000032.1 GCA_023381095.1 Bacillota bacterium | reverse complement strand
CGCTGACTTCCCGGGTTGGTCGCTTGAGGCACTAGGCAACTGGTGTCCCAGATAAATGATCGTTCACGACAGAACTCGGCTTATGGCCGGCTCGCACTCTTATTGTCTACGACTTCTGACGCGGTGGCCAGGACTTTCGGCCCGGTCAGAAATCGTCCTCGTAGCGGCTGCCTCGGTCGCTCTCTGCTAGTATGCCATAGGTGGGCCAAGTTCGCGAATGGAAATTTGTGGGAGTCACTGGGCGTGAACGCTATCCCTGAAGGCAGCATGCACAGTGCCTCAGCGTTTGTCCAGATGTCGCCATATTGCTTGTCCTCAAAGGCTACATAATCTGATGACGCGCTCTTCCCCTTGCTTGATTGAAATTTTCCTTCGGTAGTCGGCTCCTGAATCGAAGAGAGGATCTGGAATTTTCTTGGCGGCAAGCTGTTGTCAGACATCAGTGTCAGCCAGCGATAGTTGATATGAACGGGATGCCAGCCCACGGAGAAAGCAGCGTATCATCCTTTCTATTTGTGCGGCGAAGAGGTTAATTACCGCCAATCGTTTTATAGCAAAGCGGCGGCCCGGCGTTTTCAGGTCGTGGATTTGTCATCGGTCGGGACCGAAGCATGGTAGCTTTTCGCGACCACTTGTTGCGGCCAAAGTCAGCGTTGCGTTCTTATGTCATTGGGTGTTTTGTGAAGACGATAGGAACATAGCACAAAACTAAAAAGTGACCGGGGATTTGGCCCAAAACTAATCAATCGAACTGAGATCTTCGGGCGATAGGATTCCGGCTGGGGAACGGATTCCAGCAAGAACTCCTAAGCGGTAACCGCCTGCACCATGTGGGCTCCCAAAGATATTTCCGTCGCATTTCCGGGATTTTTTTCGGCATTGGTTGAGGACGCTGACGAATTCCAGAATTTTTGCCGAAGCTCCGGTGCTCAAAATGGACTCGAAACAAGATGCCGAAACCTTCTCAGTCTCCGGAGTTTTCGCGGGATTTCACCGACGGACGCCTGACCGCGGTTGTCACACATTGACCGAAGCTGGGCCATCAGGCCGCCGAAGTGTGACTATGGTCACACTTCCCGTAGTCGATCCCCGATCTCGATCTGTCCAACGCGCGATGACCCATTGACGAATCGCCTGGTCCAGTCCCAAGGCCGAAAGCGAGTCGTTGATTGTGCCTTGTTATCTTGGTGTGTGCCGCGCGTGCGAGTATCACGGTGGAGTGAAAGTTTCCTCTATGCGATCGATCATATAGCTGATTCGTCCACTGTAATGTTCACTGTGGCATTGCTTCCACTAGAGTCGGGTTTAAGTTGGAGCACCACAGTGCCCGTGGAGTTTCCATAAATGGTGAGGAAGTTGGTCGGGGGTGTGCGCGCCGAAATTTGGCCGGCTAATACTTTAATGATTGTAGCGCCTTCGAGCGTAAGGGTCATAGGCCAACCTGTTATGCCCAAGCCTGTCTCGTCAACGACCTGAATCCAAACCACTTGATCAGCGTTGGACTCGAGGCGTAGCTGGGCCGATTTCTGTCCGTGAGCCTCGCCTAACGGAAGTGTAGACCGCGGATCGTCAAAGTCCTTAAAGCTCATGCCCACTCCACCGTGATAGTTGCGTACCGTGCGTACAAGACCATGTCCTCTCTCCATATGTACATGTTGTTCTATACTATTGTGGATTACCATAGGTTCCCATATGGTGTAAAGGGTCACAACCGCTGAATATAACCAAGGACTTTGGGACCGTTCAAAACAGACCACATCGTAAAATCTATTTATGAGTTGGATGAACTGAGCAGCGGTTGGTCGAAAGATCTTCTTTTCATCTACACCGAGGGAATCTCTTGCTTCGAGCACGATGGATGCGAACTGCTCTAACCCATTTAATATCTGAATAGAGAATACGTCACCAGACTGTTGCTGGACCCGCTTTTGCGTATGGGTTCTCTCCAGAAATTCTGGGTGGTCAAAGGAATGGTCAGTGGGACCGTTGAAATATAACAAGGGGATATCCCTGTTACGATGTTTTCCACGGGCTGATCGTCCCATTTGGGTTACAATGGGCGTGTCGTAACGTGCGGTGCGATCTAGGACCTTCGCTTCAAAAATTTCTAGGATTTCCGTGATGAGGCGTAAGTGGGCAATGCCCTGATTGAAATCCACCGACTTCTTTTCTTCATCGACGCTTTGTTTGGTCGCCCGTGCCATACGCCCGGTGCTGTACGCCATCCATGCCGTGAATACAGCCATTGTGTCATTAATAGCAATGGATCCTCCAGATAGTATGTCTTTCCAGTTACATGTCATCAGGTAGCTTCCCCAGTTCATTATGCCCTAGTAGCACTGCGGTGGAGTCAGTCAGCCGGACCAGAGATATGATTGGCTGCAACCAGCCGAGTCTAGTTAGCATGCAAATTTGTCCGTTCGCCACAGGTCCGCCAATGAATTTCATTAAGATGAGTAATCTGCCTAAATCGGTCCCTCAGCAGCAGTGCAACTTTAGCCAATAACTCTTGATGTGTTGCATTTAAGTATGAACTGTCAAAGTTTCCGCAAGAGACAATATCTGTAAATGGCGGAAGCCTCGCGGCAATCTGCCATGCGTAGTTTTCCAGTTCCATATCCGACAATTCGTTTGGGTGTTTATCGTATATCGCCCAGTCTACCCGCCGTTGACAATATGTACTAATGAATCGTCGAAAAGTCTTGCCGGTATGTAGCTCATCAACGGCCACCAGACGTGACCCGATCTCGTCGGGGGTCTTCTTATTTTTAGAGCAATGCGTTATATAAATGGTTCTAGGCATAGGTGCTCCTCCATCTATCCAAATAGCCATTTGACTTTACTATACCACTTGCGTTTCGAGGCTCATGCAACCTAGGACTTGCCTTCTTCGACAATTCTGGACCGATACCTGAATACTGTTGTGGACGGAGTGATGGGTGCAGGTTTCTCGCACAACCACAAAGGACTTGGATTAGCAACATGATAATACGTGTTCCGTCGCACAGGAGACACCGGATGGGGGACACTCTTCGATTGGTCCCATGCGGCCAAATAGGCGATCGCGCAGAAACGCTTGCAGCACCCGTGGCCGCGATCCCATAGTCCATAGTGCCAGCGACGCGCGTCGACTTCCTTTCGTTGCCAGGACGATCCCGACTTTTTCCTCCCGCATGCCGTCTTCCTGCTGGCTTTGATCGTACAACGGCTCTCCTGCAGATGTCTATCGTCATTTCGGGGCTTAAGAAGTTCCTCCTGTGATTATTCGCCCGATCTCGGAATATGGCAGGAATGTCCCGAGGCCGAGATACAGCCATACGTCCTAGGAGGTTTTTCATAGGTCTGCATCATTACCCACCACCTTCGGTGTTTTCATTTTAATCCCATTTAAACTGAGTGATCCAGTATTTTCTAATGCTGGAAGTGCGGGTACCTGTTTTCTCGGTATTTCGTAAAGAATCCAGCGCCAATGTCTGAGGCACGATAACATATAGATGCGGCGTTTGGCCGGTTTCCATTGCGCGGGAGGAGGTGTTAGAGGTGGAAACGAATCGTTACCCTCAGAATAACTACCAGTGTGCCCACGGGGAAATTCCAAGTTTGGCAGGAACTCCCGTTAGTGATGGGGAGCTATGGCCGAAGAAAAAAAGGCTAAATGCAATCCAAGGTTGGAATTTCCTGTTTTCCAGTGCAAACCACCCTCTCCAGTGATCGGGACCCAGGTTGGAATATATACGGTCCGTACTCGACGGTTTGTGCCCCGCCGCGGGTTGGAAAGGCCGTTGAAGACGGACCAGTCAGTAAGGGGGCAACTGCTGACCGGTCTCGAAAAGAGCAGGACCCTGTCGTGGTGATCGAATCCGTTCTTAGCGCATGGATACTCGGTCACAATTGATGGATCGGGGGCAGGTACTAATGTACCAACCAGGTTTTGTACAAAACAGGCCGAATCACCGAGATTAGGCAGGAGACCATCCCACCCTAGATTGCAAATAGCCAAAAAATTAGGGGGCTGAGTCCTTCATTACGCCAGCCTTATTCTCGGAGTTACGTAGGGGAACTGCACAATCGTGAACGGGCAAGGGCACCTATTGGCTACAACCAACTTCGGGGCACGGTGATCTGGGTGAAGTGGTCAATTGGTGCATAGTCAAGGTCATGGGTCAGGAGACCCCTTGCCGCCAACTTCGAGTGATGGCAGCCGTAGTGCTAGGAGACATGAAAAGCTCTGCACTGCGAGAATTTGGTTATGTCGAACGGGGCAGGAATTTGTAGCGGCTTCCGCGAATATAGCAAGGGGTGGTGGAGGCGTTCATGAAGGACTCGGTTAACTATTCGGCTAGCATGACTGCCGAACGTACACTTCGCCATGAAATGCAGGTGGTGCTGTCTTTGTTGCAGGAGAATTCCGATTGGAATTCGGTTCGCCGCAACATTATTGACCGTAATCTATTTCAGACCCACAGCTTACGGACTACGACGACATACTTGCAGCAGATTCGACGGCGTCTTCAAATCTTCGATGAGCCACTCCGGCAGGCGTACTTGGCGGGCAATCTTACAGATCAGAACGCTCTTTTGCTGTATGCATTGACCGCGAGCTATCGTTTAGCCCGCGACTTTGTTCTGGAGGTGGTACGTCACGATTGGCAGGAGCTGAAGCCCCACATTTCCAGAGCCGATTTTCTGGGATTCGTTGCGCGAAAGGCCGAACAAAGCGACGTAGTGGCTCAATGGTCTCCGAAAACGATACGGAACCTCTACCAAGTCATCATTGCATTTTTGGGAGAGTGCCAATTATTGCGGAAGGTAGAGACCGGGCGATGGGAGATTACCCCGATTGCCATTAGCCCGATATTGAAGGCGTATGTAGACAGCACTGATCGGTACCACGATTTCGAGAAAATTATTTTGAACGCTTGAGAGGCGACGCATGCGAACTTTGAATGAGACGTTAGATTATTTGGCGCAATTGATCCAGACACCCGAATTTCTGGAGCGTCGGGGACTTGGGAATGAATTGGCCTTTTATATTCTGGATTATGATCCCGCTGAGGAGCTTCGGGTGCGGTCGTTCATCCGCTATCTCACCAGCCACTCGCCTATCCAAGTTGTATCGATTAACCTCTACGAGGCCATCTTAGATATCTTTGCACAGGAAGTCGGGCTAAACGCATTATGGGATTTGGAACATACCGAGGGGAGCGATACCCTACTCGACGCGATGCACCCGGTCCTAGAAACAGAACGACTTGCGGACGCGATACGGCAGAAGGCCGACGGCGCACAAGTCGTATTGTTGCACGGTGTTGGCACGGCCTACCCCCTGATTCGGTCACATAGCCTCTTAAATCGGCTCCATTCGCGGTTTACGGAAACTCCCGTGGTCTTATTCTTCCCTGGACGATATACCGGGACACAAATGAGTCTCTTTGGATTAATGACCAATGACAATTATTATCGCTCAAGTATCTATTTTGGTGGTCAAGGGTTAATAACTAATATGCATTATTCAAATTCAGCTTATACCTTACCGACAAATAGCGCTTCTTCCACCAAGCCTGGAGTTAGAGCTTACTTAGGCTATGCTTTTAACCAATTCTTGGCATTAGAACTTGGTTATGATTATTTTGGTAGACCAGAACTGCAAGATAATGTAGGCAATACACAAGAATTTTCGCAACAAGGAATGGATTTAGCTCTGAAGGCAACTTTACCCCTTGATTATGGTTTTGGAATATTTATTAAAGGTGGTGGCATTTGGGTATGGCGTAGTGATGTGTATAGTCGCATGGGCGAATTTGTAGCTAAAGGTGCCAATAACAAAATTACCCCATTTGCTGGTCTTGGCGTAAGTTATAACTTCATGCCAGCAAT
>JAMCTO010000031.1 GCA_023381095.1 Bacillota bacterium | reverse complement strand
GCGCTGAAAGGCCACCGCATGATAGGCACTCAATAAGGACACCAAGGCTAATAAAAAGCCCCCCAAGTTAATGAAATTGATTTCCATCATCATGGTTTTACCCCGGTGCTTGGTGGGCATCACCTCGTGGGACGCCGCCATAATGGTGTTCATTTCGCCGCCCGCGGCGAATAAGAGCACGGCCAAAAACACGAGAATCAACACATAGGATCCACTGAAGACAATCCCGATGGCCCCTAAGCCATAGAGGGCCATCGTCATATAAAAGGTGTTCTTACGGCCGACCCGATCCGCCAAGGGGCCGGCCATCCCAAAAATGTAGGCTTCCAACAACATTCCCAGGCCGAAGGCCCAAAAGGACCAACTGTCGGTCGGTGTCCACCGTTCCTCCCGCACTCCGGTTGTTTCCGACATCATGGTCTTGTCCCTCCTTATTTAATTTTTCTTAGGATGGCATGTTCGCCGTTCTTTGCACCCTAATTCCAAAGGATGCGAAGCCAAGTTTGTGTTTGGATTGGGTTCCTTCTCAATAAGACCCTCAAGAAATTTCCCAAAATCTCCTCGTTTTCTGCACAGTGGCAATGGACTCGCACGAGAAACCGAGAAATTCGGACAACGAGAGATGTCAATAAACACAAGGGATAGCTTGCGACCGAAGATGCCCAGATGCCCTTTTAGATCCTGATATTCTTGAGAACCTCTGATAGCCTTCTCGTCTCTTGTTCCTTTAGCGACTGACACTAAAGGTGGCCGGCATCGACCATGTTCGGTTTTGATGCGATTTCGCTTCAATCCAATACTGTTTACCTGCTTGAGGCGTTAAAAGAGCCCGAGAATCGGCAATGACAGGTACATTCGTTGCACTGGCAAAGGTTCTGTACTGATTCGGATCATTCGCTTGGGAAGTCGGATATTGGCCTTCAATGCGTAAAACTATCTGGTGTTGACCCTTGGGCGCAATCGGAGGGATGAAGGGAAAGGCCATATGGTGCCTTAACGCCACGGGAGCCATCATCTCAGGCACGGTAGTGGGCCTGGGCTTCCCCACCGTTCCCATATTTACCGTGCCCAAGATTTGCCCATGCGAACTCACCGTGGCCGTAACGGGCCCGATCGGTGCTCCAGAACCAATATTTAATGTCAGTCCCGTAATAATGGCAGTGGAGGCAAGTTGGCTTGGTGTGACTACGGGAAATTTCACGGTGCTTGAAGTCACGGACGAGGATGCAAATTGGACTCCTTGGGCACTGGGATCGGAAATTTTCGTGGTGGCAACCGGATGTGAAGATGAAGAAAAACTGATGTTCCGGCCTGACGACGGTGCCAAATTCACGCTTACGGAGCCGCTAAGCACACCTGGCCGGGATTCGTGGATAATCAATGTGGATCCCACTTGATGTGCAATGCCGCGCACAAAATAGGGGTTCGTACTCGTTAACACTCCTGCTTCCGATGATGAGGAATGGAACTCGGGTGTGCTCACAGGGGATAAGGTCGGTGTCGTTTTCAAACGAGCGTTATAGCCGGTTAAGGAATCTACTCGCATAGATGGCAGTGAATAGGGTTTGGTCGGCGGGCCAAAAAACTGGGACATCGGATGCACATCATGAGCGGCAGTGTGGTGGAGATAACCCAAATGCCACCCGGCCTCAATCGTTTTCAAAATCGAATATTCGTTATAAGGAGTGGATGAAACAACATGGTGTGCATGATTGGTGAGCACCATGGCCAAGGTATGACCTCCGCCATCCATGCCTCCGGGGAACAAGAAATGCGAATTTCCGGAAAGATTGGTCCCGGCCGCGATGATGGGGCTTCCCGCCGGCCGCGATGATGGGGCTTCCCGTCACACCCTTATGAGACAGCCAATATCCGTCTTGAGGCATGCTGGCATCGTAGCTGGTCTCGTCAAAGGCAATAAATATGGCATTATGTCCCTGATGCCAAGCCCTGGAATTCATAATTTTGGGAATCCAGGTTTTGAGAAAAGTGTTTCCCCCTTGTTCCAGTTGGGAATCCGCTGTTGTCGATCCTCCCGGTCCTGCGCCTTGAAAGGTAAATTGTCCGGGAGAACGGTATCCCCCTTCCATATTGCCGATACTATTGGGCGAGATCCATACAAAATTGGGCACGGTATTGGAACTCAAAGCCGTGCTCAAGTCCCTCAGAGGATGAAGATGAGAGGTGCGATTCGGATTGCTTGCGATATCTTGAAAGCGCAGAAAAGTGCTGTGACCCTCCTTATATCGATAGACGGGGTTTTGGCTGGAGGACAGACGGGAATGCTGATAGAATGCACCCCAGGATAAATGGTGAACCGACAATTGATCCACCAGATTTTTTTGACTCAGCCCCGTAGTCTTGCTATGAGGAAGCTCGGTTCCGGCGGTTTCTCCGCTGAGAAGGGCCACACGGTCTCCTACACTCGGATTTGTCACCCCGTAATAACTGGTGGCTAGACCGTAATGAGTGGCGAGGTGATGAAGATATGGCACGTCATTCTCATCCATCAGATCATGATAGCTGTGATTTTCCATCACAATAACGAACACATGGCGGAAATCCGGAACTCTCGGTGCATGTCCTTTAAAGGACGCTGCATATGCCGACGGTGTCGAACCGAGCAATCCTGCGATTCCGCATGTCGCGATGAGTGCTGTTAACGCTTTGGTGGGTACCGACATGCTCAAAAACCTCCTATGTTTTTTCTCTCTTTTGATTAGTGTTCGGCGAGTTCGGATATTCAAGATACTCCCGAAGGGAGAGGACCGGGCAATACGCTAAAGGGTAGAGGAAGGCTCCACTCACTGTGGACGGGAGATTTTTGCGAAGAATGCCCTACACTGCGCACTCGCACCCAGTACAACTTTCCCGCCAAGGAAGTCAGTTCAGCGGTAAAGTCCGTGATTATCAGGGAATGGGAATGGGTGTAAAGGATGGCGTGCTCGTTTATGTTGGGGTGAGTGGCCGTTTGGGGATTTTGCCCTGTGATTTCAATTTCATACTGCCGTCCCGATGAACAACCGGGAGTTTCGCAGCCGAGAGTCTGAAACCGTATCTGAATCGTACCCGGCCGGATGATCGGGGCCAACAAATTGGGATGGGTTCTTTGCTTGGGACGACCGACGGTTGCTAAAACCACTGTGCCCAACTGAACGGATCCGGCCGATACGTTCACTTTTACCGGCCCTGTTGCGGCATTGGGTGCCGCATTCAATAAAAGACCCGTGATATCAAGGGTTTCGGGAACTTGACCGACCCCGTTCCGACTACCCGCAATCGGCAAGCTTATCGTGTGGGAACCAACAACACTCGGCCCAAACTGTGTAGCAGTTTCATCGGCGTTGGCAACCTGGGTTGAGCCAACAGGCGAGGATCGGCGAGAAAATGTTACGCCGGAAGATTGGGTGAGCCTCAAGCTAAGATTTTTTGACAGGGAGGAAGCATGGTTGGTAACGAAGACGGCAAGACTGGCCGCCGCCTGTCCCGAAGCCCCCAAACTGATGTGAGGATCGGCCGACGGCAAAATAATCGCATCGGGTGAAGAGGTTTGTTTCGGCGGCAACGCAGGCACAGCGGGGTTTGCAGTCCATTGATCGCGGGTAGTCGGAACGGGTGCGGTGGGCCTCGACCAGGGAGTGGATGACGGCCCTGCCGGTTTCCCACCGCCGTGAAAAAACACGCTCATTGTCTTGACTTGAGGATTCGCAGCGTGGCCGAGATATCCCAGGTGCCAAGCACTTTCGATCGTCTTGAGAATAGAAAATTGATTAAACGGCTGGGATGAAACCACATGTTTGGCGACATTGGTCAGGACTACCGCGGGAATTCTTCCACCCCCGTTAATCCCTCCGGGGAAAGGAAAACGCGGATTCCCTCCCAGAATGGTGCCTGCTGCGACGGATGGACTGCCTGTTGTTCCTAAGTTCGATGCCCAATTGCCGTTCTGGGGCATACTCGCATCGTAACTGGTTTCATCTTCTGTAATAAAAATGGCGGAGGGGCCGGACTTCCACGCCTTTGAATGGATAATCCGGGGAATCCAGTGTTTTAAGAAGGTATTCGCCAAATTTTCCAAACGGGTATCATTTCCCGCGGATCCCCCGGGCCCTGCTCCTTGAAACGTGTACTGATAAGGTCCCGGGCGAGCCGTCCCATGGGAATTTGTCAGAAAATTGGGAGCAATCCACGCGAAATTGGGAACCGTATTGTCCTTCAGAGCGGATTCCAAGTCGGGCAACGGCAATAAGCGGGCGCGGCGTGCCGAATTGTCATAGATGTCTTGGAAGCGCAGGAGAGTGCTTTGACTGAAGTTATACACCGGATGTTGATTCGACGATGTTTCCGTATGTTGATAGTAAGCTCCCCATGTCAAATGGTGTTGTTGCAATTGATCAATGAGATTAGGGTATGACAACTGTCCGGCCTTCACATTGTCGCCAATGCTCCGCCCACGACCGCTTAAGAGACCTACGCGATTGGGTACCGTGGGATTGGTGATGCCGTACATTTGCGTGGGCAAACCGTAAGTTCTGGCGAGTTGATGCAAATAGGGCATGTCGTGCTCATACCAAGTGTCCGCATAGCTGTGATTCTCGAGCATGATAACAAAGACATGGCGAAAATATGGCAAGGTGTTCGAAGTGGCAGCCAAAGCTCCCGGACTTTTCGGAGACGTTGTCTCTTGATTTTGCGTGGCGATCTTGTCTCTTGATTTTGCGTGGCGATCTTCGATGAGAGAAAGAGACTCGAATGAGCTTTACTCCACCCTACACCCGCCCCGGGAATTTCTAACATAAGTCCTGCCGAGAGAAGTCCGATCACCACCCCGCGGACTGTCCGGATCGGTAACTTAACCACGGCTAATCCCCCTTTCGCATGGCCCTCCCGAATCTATTCGTGTCCGTTAGGAAAGTGATGTCCGTACCATTCGTTGGGTCAAGGACAGCAACACATTTATGGCCATTGATGTACAAATCATTGTCCTCCTTTGTACTGGTTAATACCACACTATCTAAGTGGCTCCTTTGTACTAGTCTACAACAATGGTAACGAATTGAAAGAGCAAGAAACAGATCAAATGATGTGTGCCTATTCGGACGAATTCCGTGATGGGATTTAGTTGACCCCCTCGTCCCCTTTATTGCGAAATCTTTCG